>JBATJF010000071.1:0-2883 GCA_049668345.1 Gammaproteobacteria bacterium | reverse complement strand
GTCTACAGGTGCCGAAAAGCCGGCTGGCTCGTTGCTCTTGTACGCAAACATGCTGAACACCAGTCACAGGATGCAGGCCTGTTTCTGGCTGTTGTTGTGCAGCCTGCTGATGTTGCCGGTTCTCGTTCATGCAGTTCCTGCGGGTACCGTTATCGACAACACCGCCAGCGCAACTTTCAATGGCGGCAGCACCGTCACCTCCAATACCGTCACCACGGTGACGGTCGTCGCGCGCACCCCCTCAAACATAGAGTTGCTGCGCTACGCACCTGCTTCCGGTACGGCGCAAGCAGTGCCGGTGTCGATCACGGATTACAGCTCGAGTGGCATGGCGGCAGGGCCGTTTGTGCCGATGCCGCCACCAGTGCCGGCAGGCAGTGCGACACCGATCAGTCTCGCGAGCCCGGTTCCGCTGGATGCGGCCACCATGTATCACCAGGGCGATCCGTTCTTCGTGCGCCTGACCGATCCGGACCAGAACCTGGATGCGACAACGGCAGAAACAGTGGTGGTCACCGTTGATGTCGCTGCAACCGGCGATTCCGAATTACTGCGTCTGACCGAGACCGGTCCGGATACCGGGATATTCACCGGTTACATACAGTCGTATATCGGCGTCAGTCATCCGGCTGCCGCCAGACCCGCAAATGGCCAGCTCGGTTTGCAGGATGATGTTGTTATCACTGCAAGCTATGTCGACCAGGCAGACAGCACGGATATCTCGACCACGGCAACATTTGTTGATCCGTTCGGCGTGGTGTTTGACAGCGCCACCGGACTCGCCATCGACGGCGCACAGATTACGCTCATCAACAATGCCAGCAATCTGCCGGCAATGGTGTATGGCGACGATGGCATCAGTACCTTCCCGTCCACCATTACCAGTGGCGGCAGCGCCACGGACAGTGGCGGCATGGTCTATAATTTTCGCCCGGGTGAATACCGGTTTCCGTTTGTTGTTCCCGGAACCTATCGCCTCCAGGTTATTCCACCCGCCGGCTACACGGCGCCCAGCGTGGTGCCGACAGGTGTGTTGCAGGCCTTGCCGGGTGCGCCGTATGCAATCAATGACCAGGGGTCACGCGCCCTGCCGTTCGATGTCATGGTCGGCCCGGCCATCCAGGTGGATATTCCGCTGGATAACGGCTCTACCGGATTTTTCCTGGTGAAGGAAGTCAACAGGCGCGTGGCTGCTGCCGGTGATTTCCTGCAATACCACCTGAAGCTGACCAACGACACGGGTGCGCCTGCCGCGGGTACGCAGATCGTCGACACCCTGCCGCCCGGTTTGCGCTATCAACGGGGTTCTGCCACGGTCGATGGCAATCCGCTAGCGGATCCCGTGATCAGTCCGGATGGGCGCACGCTGACCTTCAGTCCGGGTGATATCGCCGATGGCGCGGTGGCGGATGTGCGTTACGTGGTGGAAGTTGCCATCGGTATCCGCAACGGTGATGCCATCAACAGCGCCGTCGCCAGCGCCAACGGCAGTACGCTGGTGTCGAACCGGAGTACGGCCAGTGTGCGGATCAGGCAGGACTTCCTGCGCAACCGGAACATCCTGATGGGACGCGTGCTCACGGGAGGTTGCGATGCGCCGGATGATGACAGTGCCCGGGGGCTTGCCGGTGTGCGCATCTACCTGGAAAACGGCAGCCATGTCGTCACCGATGACCAGGGCATGTTCCACATCGAGGGGGTGAGGCCCGGCAGCCATGTCGTGCAAATGGACCTCGAAACCCTGGCGCCGCAGTATGAGCCGGTTATCTGCGATGAGCATTCCCGCTTTGCCGGGCGCACCTTCTCCCGCTTTGTGGATTTACAGGGTGGCACCCTGTGGCGCACCGACTTTTACGTCAGGACGCTCCCGCCGCCAACAGCGGAAGTCGAGCTGGCATTCAACAGCAGTGTGGATGACCACCTTGCGACCTACCACCTCGCCCTGCGTGGCGGTGATATAGCGCTGGACGAGATGCGCCTGATGGTCAACCTGCCGGAATCCGTCCGCTATCTGCCCGGCAGCAGCGTGCTGGACAACACGCGCATTGCCGATCCCGAAATCCGCGGCACGGTACTGATTTACAACCTTGGCGGGGTGCCGGGCGCGTGGGCCAGGCAAATCAATTTCCTTGCCGAAGTGGACACGAAAGCCAAAGCCGCCATGCTGCCCAGCAAGGCATTTCTGATGTTCAACAGCCCGGGCAGGGACAAGCAGCGCACGCCGGTTGCTGAAACCGTGATGCAACGGATTCGCAACGAGGAACATCATCGAAGTGACATGAGCACGCATTTCGATACCTTGAGTGCACAGCTGACCGAAACAGACAGGACGGAACTGAGGCAACTCGCCGGCAAACTGCGCAAGCACAGGGTGCTGCGCATCGAGGCGACCGGCCATACCGACAATGTTCCGATCAGCGAACGCTCGCGGACACGATTCGCCGATAATCTCGTACTTTCGGAGGCCCGCGCCAGGACTGTCGGTGAATACCTGGCCGGACTGCTGGACCTTGCCGATGCCGACCTGCTTATCCATGGCCTGGGTTCGACCAGGCCAGTCGCGCTGAATCACACCGTGCAGGGACGCGCCAGGAACCGTCGGGTCGAATTGCACATCGTGACCGAAACCATGCCGGATGATTCGCAGACAAGCGACATCATCAGGGAGAGCAATATCGTGGTCGAGGTCGAAGGCGAGTGGCAAGACCCGCCACCCGCAGACCGAAAAACCTCGTCCGCGGAAGTCAGGCTGGTCAGCATGCCTGCCTATGACAAGGCCTGGGCGGAAGCCGCAGCGCCCGGTGTGCAGCTGTTATGGCCGCCCGGGGACTACAATCCGCCGATCCCGAGTATCAGGATCGCGGTCAAGCATGATCCGGCGCA
>JBATJF010000070.1:0-2737 GCA_049668345.1 Gammaproteobacteria bacterium | reverse complement strand
CGGGTTACTGCCGGTATCGGTCACGGGTCTAGTGTCTTGTCGGGATTTTTCAGGCTGTTGGGGGCGAAATCATACTATTGCCGGTCAGTATTGCACCACAACTTATCGCTGCCCTGTGGCAAGCCGTCCACAATATTCTCCGCAAAGTGGTGAATTATTGCGCCGGCAGCCGTGCGGGACGATGCTTCAGGGTTGATATCCCTGTGGCCGGGCGTGAGCAGCTGCGCGTCCGGCGTGGCGCTGTGATGCCCGTGCCCGCTGGATCCTGCCCGTTTGCCTGCCGTCCTGGTGCCGGTGCGACTGCGCCGGGTGCCTGTCCGCACGCTGTGGTGCGCGCACCGCCCCGGTTTTTCATGCGCGCCGGCATACGTGCCTGACACCGGTGCTGTCAGGAGAGGCATCCGGACCATGGCAGGCGGGTGTTGCTGCATGCCACTGATTAACATGTAGAAGTTCTGTACAAACCCTTATCTGCGGGTTCTTGTCAGGTCACATGACCTGGATCAATTTGCGACAGTTCTGTCAGTGCTAAATTCCGATCAGCTGTCTAACCTGACAAAAATGACACTTGCAACAGCGGCTGCGGGGGCAGGCTGTGCAGGGAGGAGGAAGAATAATGGACATGCATACCAGGCCGCTACCGTTCGAGCTGCAATCGCTGGTCGAGACGCACACCAAGCCGTTTGTGGTGGTTGATTCCGGGTACCGGATACTCGCTGTAAATTCTGCGTATGAAAAGACCTTCGGCATTGCGGGCGCAGACGCTGTTGGCAAATTCTGTCACCAGGTCAGTCACAGCAGCGCGGTACCCTGCAGCGAGGTCGGCGAGGATTGTCCCCATACCAGCCTGTACAAGAATGGCGCGTCGACGTCCTGTCTGCACAACCACTTCGATATCAACAATCGTGCCTGCCAGGTCCGGGTATCCGCCTTTCCCCTGCGCGGCAGTGACGGGGAACTCTACATGGGCGAGTTGATCGAGGAACTCAACCCGCCGGCCGAACGACGCACGAATGGCAAGCGCATGGTCGGAAAAAGCCGCCCGTTCCTCGCCTGTATCGATCAACTGAAAGTGGCGGCGGCGACCGATGCGCCGGTGCTGGTGCAGGGCGAGACCGGGACCGGCAAGGAACTGGCGGCCAGGCACATCCATCTCCATTCCTCGCGGAGAGAGCAGCCGTTTCTCACCGTGGACTGCACCGTGCTTACGGACACATTGTTCGAGGCAGAGGTGTTCGGCCATGCGCGCGGTGCCTTCACCGGCAGTGTGGGCGAGCGCATCGGGCTGTTCGAACAGGCCAATGGCGGCACGCTGTTCCTGGACGAAATTGGTGAATTGCCGCTCTCGCAACAGGCCAAGCTGCTGCGTGCGCTGGAAACCGGACATTTTCGACGTGTCGGCGGCCGGCACCAGCGTACAAGTGATGTGCGCATCATCTGTGCGACCAACCGGCATTTGTGGGATGGCGTGAAGGCCGACCAGTTTCGCGAGGATCTGTATTACAGGATCGCGTGCCTGGCCATCCGTATGCCGCCGCTGCGGGAGCGGCTGAACGATATCGATGTTTTGGCAGCGAGCCTGCTGGAGCGGATCAGCGAGATCATGAAGCGGCATTTCATGGTCGAACCCGAGGCTATTCAGGGGCTGAAGCAATACGATTATCCGGGCAACATACGCGAGTTGCGTAATGTTCTGTTTGTCGCCGCGTCGCGCAGTACCAGGAATCTGATCACCGCTGACCTGGTAGCCGCGGTGCTCGATGAACAGCGGCTGGAACGACAGCATGAGCTACCCGATACCAGCGGCCCGTCCCGGGCTGCAAGGCATGCGCCGTCCGACCTGGTAACGGCGCCAACACTGAAGGATGTCGAGGCGCAGCATATCGCCGAGCTGTTGCAGAAGCACAATCACAGCCGCAAGCTGGTCGCCGTGGCGCTGGGAGTCAGCGAGCGCACCCTGTACCGGAAGCTCAGGCGCTACAACCTGTCGTGATGCCGCGCCCGGTACGGGCGACCACCGGAATGCATGAATCCTGCGCGCGGGCAGCTGTCCGGATGGCGGGATTTGCATCCCGGCAAGCCATCCCTTAGGGTTGGTCGCATCCATTGAGCCGGGGGCAGAACCCCGGCCAAAACTACGCATCATTCACCGGAATTTTCCCCGGCCCTGGCTGTGAACACTGACAGAGACAAACTCACCACCGCAGGGCGTTGGACAAGACCCACGGGTCTCGCGCTGGCTGCGGTTGCAGGCGCGGCCGTGATGGTGGTCGAACTGGGGGTCGCGCGCGTCCTGACCCCGGTGTTCGGCGGTTCCATTTCGGTGTGGGCGATCGTGATCGCGACCACCATGCTGGCGCTGGCCGCCGGTTATGCCTACGGCGGCTATCGGGCCGACCGCAGCGGGGGAATGGTGGTGGCGGGTCGCGCTGCTGTCATCGGAGCGCTGCTGTGCGCCGCCATTCCCCTGATTCGCCTGCCGCTGATCGAGGCCACCATCGAACTTTCCACGCTGGCCGGCGCAGCCACGGTTGCCCTTGTCCTGATCGCACCGTCGTTGTTCTTTCTCAGCCAGGTCTCACCGGCGCTGATCCGCGGACTCGCATCAGACGGCGTCACCCATGTGGGTGTCACGGCAGGTGGCATCTATGCGGTATCCACGCTCGGCAGCCTGTTCGGCACCCTGGCAGCGGTCTGGCTGTTCCTCTATCTGCCGCTCGCGAGCGGGTTCCTGGCG
>JBATJF010000069.1:0-13372 GCA_049668345.1 Gammaproteobacteria bacterium | reverse complement strand
CCCGCTGCCGCGGTGGATGGCGATGCATTTCATCAGGGCGAGTCCCCAGCCAAAAAAGGGTATCCACATCAGCTCACGCTTGGCGACCCAGACCTGCAGGGGAAAGATCTGCTGCAGGGCGATGGTTTCCCAGGTCGACTGGTGCTTGGCGAACACGATGGCGGCACCGGTCGGGATATTCCCGCTGCCTGTGACCTCATAGGTCAGGCGACATGAAACCTTCAGCCACCAGAGTATGAAATTCACCCAGGTCTGCAGCAGCCGCCAGCGCGTGGCCAGGGAGAAGGGAAACGTGAACAGCAGCAGCACGGCATAGATCACGATCGAGACCGGAAAAACGATCCAGAAGGCGAGCGAGCGCAGCCACAGGATCGGGTAGGCTTCGGTGGCGGTGTTGTCAGCAGGCATGGGGTTCAGGGTTGCGAATGACCGAGCAGTGCGTCGACCGCGCAGTACAAGTCATCATATACCGGGATGTCGTGTTCCAGTTGCGGCGAACCGACCGTGCCGAAGCCCTTGCCGGTCTTGACCAGCATGGGTTGCGCGCCGGCGCTGCGCGCAGCGCGGATATCATGCAGTGAATCGCCGATGGCAGGTACGTCGTCGAGGCGGATGCGCAGGCGGCTCGCGATATCCAGCAACAGGCCCGGTTGCGGCTTGTGACAGTGGCAGCCCGCCTGCGGAGCATGCGGGCAGAAAAACACGGCATCGATCACACCGCCCGATCCCGCCACGCGACGCAGCATGGTCTCGTTGATACGAGCCAGTGTATCGAGGCCGAGCTGGCCGCTGGCGATGGCCGGCTCGTTCATGGCGACCACCACGCGCCAGCCGGCACGGTGCAGGCGCGCAATGGCCTCCAGGCTGCCGCGAATCGGTTTCCAGTCGGAAGGCGTGGCAATGCAACCATCCTGTTCTTCATTGATGACGCCGTCGCGGTCGAGAATGGCGAGCTGCATCAGGTGTCCCTGAATTCCGACACGCGGATGCGGCCGTTGATCATGCGCGACTCGCGCTTGTCGAGTTTTTCCATCTTGTCCCAGAAGGCGGCGGCCAGATCGAAATCCACGGCGATGGCGGTGCCGATCAGCAGGATGAACAGGTCTGCACATTCTTCCGCGAGCTTGTCGCGGTCCTTGCCCTTGGTGACGCAGGCCGAGATCTCGCCGAGTTCCTCGGTCATCAGTGCGACGCGGTAGGCCAGTTCCTCGCCGCCGGTATTCCGGAAATCATGCTTGTCGTGAAACGACTGAACGGCGGCGAGCATCTGGCGATAGGAATCGGTGTCGGTCATGGTCATGCACTCTCCGGTAAATCGTTTGCAATAATCCGGCTGCCGGTGCTGGTGATACGCAGCGGTTGTTGCCTGTCCGAGTCGTCCTGTGCGTTTGCTCAGGTCTGTAACAGGGAAATATCGGCCACCTGCAGGAACAGCTCCGACAGTGTATTCAGCAGGGCCAGGCGGTTGTCACGCAGTGCCGTGTCATCGGTCATTACCATGACCTCGTCGAAGAACCTGTCGACCGGTGCCTGCAGGCCTGCAAGTTCGCACAGGGCCCGGGTATAGTCGCGCGCCTCGAACAGCGGTCCGACCACGGCGGCACGTTCATCGAGGGCAGCGGCCAGGGCCTGTTCTGCGGTTTCCGCCAGCAGTTCCCGACGGTAGCCGTGCGGTATGGCGGTCTCGCACTTGCGCAGGATGTTGCGTATGCGCTTGTTGGCAGCGGCCAGACTGGCGGCCTCCGGCAGTCCCTGAAAGGTCCGTACTGCCTGGATGCGGGCATCGAAGTCCAGGGGGCGCACCGGTTGCCGTGCCAGCACGGCGTCGAACACCAGGGTGTCGCAGCCGGTGTCCGTATACCAGTTGCGCAGGCGTTCCATCATGAACGCAAACAGGTCATTGACGACGGCGCCGGCATTGAGCGCGTCGGGAAAGTTGTCAGCCGCCCGCTCGAGCAGCGCGCGCAGATCGAGATCGAGCCGGCATTCGATGATGATACGCATCATGCCGAGTGCGGCGCGGCGCAGGCCGAACGGATCCTTGTCGCCGCTCGGCGGCTGGCCGATGGCGAAGATTCCGACCAGTGTATCGAGGCGTTCCGCGATAGCCAGCGTCTGGCCTATGGCCGAGGCCGGCAGCCCGTCGCCGGCATGACGCGGCTGGTATTGCTCGTCGAGTGCCGCTGCCACGGCCGCGTCCTCGCCGTCGTGCAGCGCGTAGTAGCGTCCCATGGTGCCCTGCAGTTCCGGGAATTCGAACACCATGCTGGTGACCAGGTCGCACTTGCACAGCATGGCGGCGCGCTGCGCCTGGTCGACATCGAAATGCAGCTTGCCGGCAATGTCTCCGGCCAGTACGGCAATGCGTCGCTGCTTGTCGCCCAGGCTGCCGAGCTGCTGCTGGTAGGTCACGCTGTCGAGCTGGCCGGTGCGGCTGGCCAGCGACTGCCTGCGATCCTGCGTCCAGAAGAACGCGGCATCCTCCAGACGCGGCCGGATGACACGCTCGTTGCCGGCCCTGACCTGCTCCGGTTGCTTGCTGGCGATATTGGCGACGGTGATGAAACAGGGCAGCAGGGTGTGGTCCGGTCCGTTGACCGGAAAGAACTTCTGGTGATCCTGCATGCTGGACACCAGGGCCTCGTCCGGGACTTCGAGGAAGCGCGGGTCGAATGCACCGCTGATGGCGACCGGCCACTCTACCAGTGCCGTCACCTCGTCCAGCAGGTCCGCGTCGATGCGGGTCACTCCGTGCAGTGCCGCGCCGGCCTCCGTGACCTGAGTGAGAATGCTGTCGCGGCGCCGGTCCATGTCGGCCATGACCCTGCCGGTGTGCTCCAGTATGTCGAGGTAGTCGGCCGGCTGGTCGATCGCGATCGGCTCGTTATGATGAAAGCGATGCCCGCGCGTATAACGATCGCTGGTCTGGCCGAGTATGTTTGCGGTCACCGGCTCGCTGCCCAGCATCAGCAATACCCAGTGCACCGGGCGGACGAATTCGAAGTCCGTATCTCCCCAGCGCATGCGCCGGGCCACCGGTATCGCGTGCAATGCCTTGTCCACCAGTTCTCCCAGCAGTTCGGCGGTGGGCCGGCCGGTTTCGGTTGTGTTCCAGACAAGCCAGGCGCCCTTGTCGGTTTCCAGCTGCTCCAGCGCGCTGACCTCGACACCACAGGAGCGTGCGAAGCCCTCGGCCGGTTTGGTCGGCTTGCCGTCGGCATCGAATGCGGCATTCAGCGCCGGCCCGCGCCGTGTGATGGCGCGATCCGGTTGCTGGACGTGGACGTCATGCACCAGTACGGCGAGCCGGCGTGGCGTGGCGAAGGCCTGGCTGGCGCCGTGCGGCAGGTGGTAGTCGTCGAGCAGGCTGTCGACGGCGCTACGCAGTGCATCGCGCATGCGTCGCAGCGATTTCGGCGGCAGTTCCTCGGTACCGATCTCAAGCAGCAGGTCGCGGGTCGCCGTCATGCCGTTGTCTCCGCGGCCATCGGGAAGCCGAGCGCTTCACGGCGTGCGTAATAGGCCTCCGCCACCTGGCGCGACAGCGTGCGCACCCGCAGGATGAAGCGTTGCCGCTCGGTGACCGAGATGGCGCCGCGTGCGTCGAGCAGGTTGAAGGTATGCGATGCCTTCAGTACCTGTTCGTAGGCCGGCAGTGGCAGGCCGGCCTCGATGAGCCGGTTGCTTTCGCACTCACAGACATCGAACCACTGCAGCAGCGACTTGACGTCGGCCTGCTCGAAATTATAGGCCGACATCTCGACCTCGTTCTGGTGATAGACGTCGCGGTAGGTGATCGGGCCGTCCGGTCCCTGCGCCCATACCAGGTCGAACACGCTTTCCACTTCCTGCAGGTACATCGCGATACGTTCCAGGCCGTAGGTGATCTCGCCTGTCACCGGCCTGCACTCCAGGCCACCGACCTGCTGGAAGTAGGTGAACTGGGTGACCTCCATGCCGTTCAGCCAGACCTCCCAGCCCAGTCCCCAGGCACCCAGCGTGGGCGACTCCCAGTTGTCCTCGACGAAGCGCACATCATGCACCAGGGTGTCGATGCCGAGTTCGCGCAGCGAGTCGAGGTACAGTTCCTGTATGTCCAGGGGCGATGGCTTCAGCACCACCTGGAACTGGTAGTAGTGCTGCAGGCGGTTGGGGTTCTCGCCGTAACGGCCGTCGGTCGGGCGCCGCGAGGGTTGCACATAGGCAGCGCGCCACCGTTCCGGCCCGATCGCGCGCAGGAATGTGGCGGGGTGAAATGTGCCGGCACCGACCTCCATGTCGTACGGCTGCAGCAGGGCGCAGCCCTGGCGGCCCCAGTACTGCTGCAATGACAGGATCAGGTCCTGGAATGTTCTCGGTGTATCGGACACGGTTCGATTCGCTGCGTTCAAGGCACGGCAGTATAGCCCGATGCGCCGGAATTTTTCACCAAGTCGTTCAGCACGCCTGTTGCACGAATCGGCCGGAGGCCGACCTTGCGCTGTTTGAGTCGTGTCTTGCCCGTAACCCGGCAAAATTCCAGGTGCCGTATGTCACGGCCCGCGGTCTGCGCGGCTGTGCCGGCCCTGGCTTGTCCGGGAACGCCAGGACCTGCCGAATTCGGGATGGTGCGTTGTTGCTCGCGCGCCTGCCCGTGTTTCGCAGCACCCGGATCCCTGTCCAGCGTCGCCGGGGGCAGGGAGAAGGTGAGGCCGTGCCACGGTCGTGAGACGAGCCGGGCCCATGCCGTGAGCGATCAGCGTTCCGGATACCGGTGCACCATGCGGCTGGTGGCCGGAAAATCTGCCGTTGTTGCCGTGACTTGATCGGGGCTTTTGTGTTATAGCGAAACAACAGGGGCCGGTCGACCTAAAGCCCGGACGGTCGATGGTCGACTTGCTTCATGTATAGCGTTGGAGAAGTCATATGGCGCAGCTGATTCTCGAGCCCACATCCGTTGCACAGTGGCAGGCGCTGGTGCAGGAGGCGCAATCCGCGTGCGACCGTACTATCGATGAGACGCTGGAAAGCTATCTCGTGTTCCTGCTCATGCGCTTCACCGACCGGCCGCATTGCACCGCGCGTGTCATGGCACAGGATTTTCTCGAATCGCAGCACCTTTCCGGTACGCACCGTCTTGATCGCCTGCGCGAGGTCGGTGACCACTGCCTGCTGTTCTCGGGCCTGTTTCCGCAACTGGCCGAGCGTCGCCTGGTGCGCATCAGCTACTTCGTGAACATCGGGCGCAATTCCTACCAGCAGCTGTCCGCGGTGCTGGATCGCGGCGTGTCGAGTGTCTACGGGCACCTGTCCGAAGCCTTCATTGTCCTGATGGACATACTGCAGGCAATGCGCGAGCTGGGCGGCGAAACGCTGCTGACGCCGATCCAGGCCATGGAACTCTGGCAGGAGACCGGTAGCCGCCGCTGCTACCGGCAGGTCTGCAGGGATGGCCATGCCGTGCCGGTTCCCGGCCAGCGCGATACCCACTGAATCCCTGTCTTAATTACATATCCGCGCCACGCATGGGTTAGAATGCCCGCTGCGTGACAGATTGACTGTCTGCAGCAGGCAGACGCGGGTCGCGCAAGCCGCCGGCACGCGGCATTACATGCGTGACATTGCCGGCCGGAATGCCGCCCGCGCAGCGACTAGTCCCGGAAATATTTTATCCACCAGTGTTTGCAATCATGACTAATCCGCGTAAAGCCGTTGCGCTGATATCCGGCGGGCTCGACTCGATGCTGGCCGCGCGCGTCGTCATGGACCAGGGCGTGCACGTGGAGGGCATCAACTTCTATACCGGTTTCTGTGTCGAGGGGCATACGCACGCCATACGCAAGCAGAACCGCGAGCGCCCCAAGCGCAACAACGCGCTGTGGAGCGCCGAACAGCTCGGCATAAAGCTGCACATCATCGATATCATCGACGAGTACAAGGACGTCGTGATCAACCCGAAACACGGTTACGGCGCGAACCTCAATCCCTGCCTGGACTGCAAGATTTTCATGGTCAACAAGGCGCGTGAATGGATGGATGCGCACGGTTTTGACTTCATCATCACCGGCGAGGTCGTCGGGCAGCGTCCCATGTCGCAGCGCAAGAACACCATGCCGGTGGTGGCGCGCGATTCCGGTGCGCAGGACCGGCTGATACGTCCCTTGTGCGCGAAAAACCTGCCACCCACCCTGCCCGAGCTTGAAGGCTGGCTCGACCGCGAGCGGATGCACGGTTTCAGCGGACGCTCGCGCAAGCCGCAGATCGCACTCGCGGCGCACTACGGTATCGAGGATTTCGCGCAACCGGCCGGCGGCTGCTGTTTTCTCACCGACCGGCAGTATGCCGTCAAGCTGGAGGACCTCTGGAAAACGCGGGGCCGGCGTGATTACGAACTCGATGACATCATGCTGCTCAAGGTCGGTCGTCACCTGCGGCCGCGCCCGCATTTCAAGATTATCGTCGGGCGCGAGGAAGGCGAAAATCATTTCCTGGAAGGCTATCGCAAGCGCTTCGTGCACATGTTCCCGGTCAGCCACGTTGGCCCGATGGTATTGCTCGATGGCGAGGTCAGCGCGGAGGATATCGAACTTGCCGCACGCCTGACCGCGCGTTTCAGCAAGGGCCGCGATGCGGGGCGGGTCAGTGTCGAAGTGAATGACATGACCGGGTCGACGCGTACCATCGACGTCGTACCCATGCCGACCGGGCAGATTCCACAGGAGTGGTACCTGTGAGTACGCGTGTCATCGATGCACGCAACCTGCTGTGTCCGTTGCCGGTGATAAGGACCCAGGATGCCGTGGCGGAATGCATGCCGGGGGACGCGCTGCAGGTGCGCTGCACCGACCCCGGTGTTGTGCACGACATACCGGCCTGGTGTCGTGTGCACGGCCATACGGTGCGCGGGATCACGCACGAGGATCGCGAAATCATCATCGATGTCACCGTCGGGAAGGACTGACCGGGCATCATGGGCCACACGCATCTGCCGGATCCGCGCCACGTGCGCTATAGCGAAATCCGCAAGGTCACGCTGATCGGATCGGTGGTCGACCTTGTGCTGGGCGTCGTCAAGATCGCGGTTGGCCTGTTCGCCAGCTCGCAGGCGCTGGTCGCCGATGGTGTGCATTCGCTGTCGGACCTGGCAACCGACTTCCTGGTTATTTTTGCGGCCAAGCATGCCCACCGCGCGGCCGACGAGGAGCATCCCTACGGTCACGGGCGCATCGAAACGGTTGCCACCGTAGTGCTCGGCAGCGTGCTCACAATCGTTGCAGTCGGCATCAGCATCGATGCCTTCCGGCGCCTGGTGTCCGAGGAGGCCATGCTGCGGCATGGCACGTGGGCACTGGCTGTTGCGCTGCTCTCGGTTGCCTCCAAGGAATACATCTATCAATACACGGTGCGCGTGGCGCGCCGCCTGCGTTCCAACATGCTGCACGCGAATGCCTGGCACAGCCGCAGCGATGCAATTTCGTCGATCATTGTGGTCATCGGTGTGGGTGGCGCCATGGCAGGATTTGCCTACCTGG
Source organism: Gammaproteobacteria bacterium (assembly GCA_049668345.1). Classification (GTDB taxonomy): domain Bacteria; phylum Pseudomonadota; class Gammaproteobacteria; order UBA9214; family UBA9214; genus UBA9214. The sequence goes on along the minus strand of JBATJF010000069.1, from coordinate 5,861 downwards.
ACGAGGTGGCCGCGATTGCGGTGGCGCTGATGATCGCCAAGATCGGCTGGGATCTGCTGTGGAAGAGCCTGCAGGAACTGATCGACAGGGCGCTGGAGCCGGAACTGGTAGAGGACATTCGCCAGCGGATACTGGAAGTGGACGGCGTGCGCGACTGTCATATGCTGCGCACGCGCAGCAGCGGCAGTGATTCGCTGGTCGATGTGCATATCCAGGTAGATCCCATGCTGAGCGTTTCGGAAGGTCACCAGATCGGCGAGCGGGTGCGCAAGCAGCTGATCAGCGAAGTCGAGCATGTCGCCGATGTCACCGTGCACATCGATCCCGAGGATGACGAGCTGGCCTCGCCCTGTGACCAGTTGCCGTTGCGTGATGTCGTGCTGGCGCGTCTCGCGGAGCAGTGGCAGGGTCTGGACCAGGAACATTGGCTGGAACGGGTCGTCTTGCATTACCTCGACGGCAAGGTGCACGTGGACGTGTTCGTACGCACGCCTGACCTTGCGCCGGAAGCCCGGGCCAGGCTGTCCGCGACCATCCGTGAACGTGCGGAACAGGCGGATGAGGTCGGTGAAGTGCTGGTTTATTTCGGCGAGACAGCGCCCTGAAATGGTGCGCGTGTCTTGTGAGGCGCACTGTAATAGTGCGCCCTCTGTCGCGCAAGGACGCGTAACCCGGTGAAATATTTACGTATGCCGGTGAAATGGCCCATGGCATAATTCCTGCTTCTTAACAGAACAAGAATCGCAAGATTTTTCAGGCTGCCACGCCCGCCGTTAGCCAGGTGTCGCAGGTGACTTTATTTTCAGTACATATATCTGGAGGGGTAGTAATGTCTGCAACCAAAGTTTTAAAGACCATAAAGGACAACAAGGTCAAGTACCTCGATATGCGTTTCACCGACACCATCGGCAAGGAACAGCACGTGACCCTGCCGGCCGGCATCATTGGCGCGGATTTTTTCAAGGACGGCAAGATGTTCGACGGCTCCAGTATTGCCGGCTGGAAGGGCATCAATGAATCCGATATGGTCCTGATGCCGGACACCGACACCGCCGTGATGGATCTGTTCAGCGATGAGCCGACCCTGATTGTCCGGTGCGACATTCTCGAACCTAATACCATGCAGGGCTATGATCGTGACCCGCGTTCCATCGGACGCCGCGCCGAAGAGTACCTGAAGTCCACCAAGGTTGCCGATACCGCCTACTTCGGTCCGGAACCGGAATTTTTCGTGCTGGATGACGTGCGCTGGGGTTCCGATATGAGCGGATCCTTCTGCAAGATCGACTCCGAGGAAGCCTCCTGGAACACGGAACGTGTCTACGAGGATGGCAACATCGGTCACCGTCCGACCGTCAAGGGCGGTTATTTCCCGGTGCCGCCGGTCGACTCGCTGCACGATCTGCGTGGCGCGATGTGTTTGGCACTGGAAGAGATGGGGGTACCGGTCGAGGTGCATCATCATGAAGTGGCCACCGCCGGCCAGTGCGAGATCGGTACCCGCTTCGACACGCTGGTGCGTCGTGCCGACATGAACCAGATCCTGAAATACGTGGTGCAGAACGTTGCGCACGGCTATGGCAAGACCGCCACGTTCATGCCCAAACCGATTGTGGGTGACAACGGCAGCGGCATGCACGTGCACCAGTCACTGGCCAAGGCCGGCAAGAACCTGTTCACCGGTAACAAGTACGGCGGGTTGTCCCAGCAGGCGCTGTACTACATCGGCGGTATCTTCAAGCACGCCCGCGCGATCAATGCCTTCACCAATCCGAGTACCAACAGCTACAAGCGCCTGGTGCCGGGCTTCGAGGCACCGGTGATGCTGGCCTACTCGGCGAGCAACCGTTCCGCTTCGATCCGCATTCCATTCGATTCCAACCCGAAGGGGCGTCGTATCGAAGTGCGGTTCCCGGATCCGATGTGCAATCCCTACCTTGGCTTCTCGGCCATGATGATGGCTGGCCTGGACGGCATTCTGAACAAGATCGATCCGGGCGATGCCCTGGACAAGGACCTGTACGACCTGCCGCGCGAAGAGGCGAAGAAGATCCCGACGGTTTGCAGTTCACTCGACCAGGCGCTGGATTATCTACACAAGGACCGCAAGTTCCTCACCGCCGGTGGGGTGTTCAGCGACAACATGATCGATGCCTACATCGACCTGAAGATGAAAGACGTCACGCGCCTGCGCATGACCACCCATCCGGTCGAATTCGACATGTACTACAGCCTCTGAACCGGGCAACAGCGCGATAGACTAAAGCGCCCTTCGGGGCGCTTTTTTTTATCCATGGCTGCCGGCACCCCCTTGCGGGACCCTGCGTGTCGACCGAATTTCTCTTAATTACCGGTCGTAACAGGCATTTTCCGGAACTTTCGCCCAATCCAGGCGTCGCTTACTTGACCCATGCCCGGAAAAGGCTGATAACCTAACTATTACTTAACAAGCGGAAGCAGGGCGCTAACCATGAAATATATTGCATGCATGCTGGTAATGCTGGCGGCCACGGCACAGGCCGAGGTCTATAAATCCATCAATGCCAACGGCGAGGTGATCTACAGCGATGTACCGACGCAGGGTGCAAAACAGGTAGAAATGCCTGTGCTGCCAACCTACACGCCGACACCGCTGCCGGTTGCTCCGCCTCCGGCGCCCGTCGCAACACAATCGGTCGTTGACGCATACAACAGCTTTACGCTGACCAAGCCAGGCGCAGACGAGGCTATTCGCAGCAATGCCGGTATCGTCAATGTGTCGGCAACGCTGGAACCGGCGTTGCAGGTCGATGCCGGGCACCGCATCCAGTTCTTCCTGGATGGCAAGCCGGAGGGCAAGCCGGTTGCGCGATTGTCCGCAAGCTTCAGGAACGTCAATCGAGGCACACACACCATTGCTGCCGCCGTGTTGGATGAAAATGGTGAATCCCTCATCAATGCCGTACCCGTTACGGTCCATATCCTGCGTGCGTCCATCCAGCAGCCGAACAATCCGCTCAATCCTGCCAACAAGCCCGATACCGATGACAGCAGCAGTAACAGCAGCGGTGGTTCCGGTGCCAGCAGCAGCGGTACCACGTCCGGCACCTCGTCCGGCAGCAGTACCGGCAGCACCGGCAGTGTGTCACGGCCGAAAGGTTTCTGACCGCCGTCCTGCCAGCCGTTCCCGCCGCAATCCCCTAACGGCGGTCTGATTACAAATCGCTGGCCAGTATGCACCATGATGGTGCATACTGGCCATGTCTGGCGTTATCCCTGCCGGCAACGGCAGCCATCGAATCTTTTATCCTTATGTTTTACAAGCAAAATATTTTTGCCCTGCCGCGCCGCAGGTGATTGCCGGATTCTGGTTTGTTTATTGCAGTGGTCTCAGTATGCCAATGGATATAGCAGCCCCCAGCATCGCGGCCGAGCGGGTACTCGACAATCTGAGCACGTCGGTGCTGGTGTTCGACGACCAGCTGCGACTCGTGTACCTCAACCAGGCTGGCGAAATCATGCTGGCGCACAGTGCGCGCTATGCCTGCGGCCGCTCCGTGCATGAACTGATAACCAATGCCGGAATGCTGGTCGATCAGCTGGCTGATGCGATAACCCGGCAGCAGGTGATTCTAAAGCGAGGTTGCCTGCTGGAATTACCGGATGCTCTTGACCTGCGCGTCAACTGCACCTTCACGCCCCTTATCGACATGGAGCTTGGGACGTTCGTGCAGCTGGAGATGCGCCAGGTCGACCATCAGTTGCGCGTTGAACAGGACGAATTGCTGATAAACCAGCAGCAGGCAGCCCATGCGCTGGTGCGTGGCCTGGCGCACGAGATCAAGAACCCGCTCGGTGGCCTGCGCGGTGCGGCGCAGCTGCTGGAGCGCGAGATCGCCGACACATCGCTTAAAGAATACACGCGTATCATCATCGGTGAAGCCGATCGCCTGCAGGCATTGATGGACCGCATGCTGGGGCCGAACAGCCTGCCGAATCTGCAGCTGGTCAACATTCACCATGTACTGGAGCGGGTGCGAGACCTGGTACTGGCCGAGGCCGGTGAAGGACTGGTGGTTCACCAGGATTACGACCCCAGTCTGCCCGACCTCAAGGCCGATGCCGACCAGCTGATCCAGGCAATACTGAACATCATGCGCAATGCCAGCCAGGCACTCGATGGCAGGGGTGAAATCGCCCTGCGTACGCGTGTGTCGCGTAATTTCAATATCGGTACGCAAAAGCACCGGCTGGTCGCGCGCATTGAAATAACCGACAACGGCCCGGGAATCGATGAAGAACTGCGCAAGAAGATTTTCTACCCCATGGTCACCAACCGCAGCAACGGTACCGGGCTTGGTCTGTCCATTGCACAGTCACTGGTCAGCCGGCATCACGGTCTGATCGAGTGCACCAGCCAGCCCGGAACAACCACGTTCACTATTCTGTTACCGCTGGATGATTCAAATGGAACATAGCGACAAGGTTTTCGTAATCGATGACGACAGGTCTATACGCTGGGTGCTGGAGAAGGCGTTCACAGCTGCGGACCTGCAGGTCGAGAGTTTTGATTCCGGCGATGCGGCGATGGTTGCTATCGATCGCAGGGAACCGGCCGCCATCGTGACGGACATACGCATGCCGGGCATGGACGGTCTGGAACTGCTCGAACGCATCCGGGCAGCGCACCCCGAGCTGCCGGTAATCATCATGACCGCACATTCAGACCTCGACAGCGCCGTAGCCGCGTTCAAGGGCGGCGCGTTCGAGTACCTGCCCAAGCCATTCGATATCGACGACGCCGTCGCGCTCGTATGCCGCGCCCTCGAGGCGCGCGTGCAGCAGCCGGCGCCGGCTGCTGCAACAGATGCGCGGCGGGTACCCGAGATCATCGGCAAGGCTCCGGCCATGCAGGAAGTGTTTCGTGCCATCGGCCGGCTGGCCAATTCCAACGCGACCGTTCTGATCAATGGTGAATCGGGCACCGGCAAGGAACTGGTGGCGCTGGCCCTGCATCGACACAGTCAGCGTGCCGGCAAACCATTCGTGGCGCTCAACATGGCCGCGATTCCGCGTGACCTGCTCGAGTCGGAACTGTTCGGTCATGAACGCGGCGCCTTTACCGGTGCACAGAGCCGGCGTACCGGACGCTTCGAACAGGCCGATGGCGGCACGCTGATGCTGGACGAGATCGGTGACATGCCGGCGGAACTGCAAACCCGTTTGTTGCGCGTGCTGGCAGACGGGGAGTTTTACCCGGTCGGTGCGCACACGCCGAAGAAGGTCGATGTGCGCATCATCGCCGCGACCCACCAGGACCTGGAGACGCTGGTCAAACAGGGCAGGTTCCGCGAGGACCTGTTCCACCGGCTCAATGTCATACGGCTGCAGCTGCCGCCATTGCGTGAACGCCGTGAAGATATTCCCGGGCTGCTCGAGCATTTCCTGGCCCAGGCGGCCATTGAACTCGCCGTGGAGGCAAAGACACTGTCGCGTGATGCGGTGGATTATCTGGCAAAGCTGGACTGGCCGGGCAATGTAAGACAGCTGGAGAACCTGTGCCGCTGGCTGACGGTCATGGCACCGGGCCAGGAGATTCATCTCGAGGACCTGCCTGACGATCTTGCAGGCGCGGCACATGATGCACTGCCAGCTGGCAGCAACTGGGAATCGACGCTGCGACTATGGGCCCAGCAGCGGCTCGGCAGTGGTTCCAAACGCTTGCTGGACGATGCACTGCCGGCATTCGAGCGCACCCTGATCGAAGTTGCCTTGCAGCATACCGGTGGACGGCGTCAGGATGCGGCACGCCTGCTTGGCTGGGGGCGCAATACGCTTACGCGCAAGCTCAGGGAACTCGAAATGAAATAGACGTTGTCCTG
>JBATJF010000068.1:0-7029 GCA_049668345.1 Gammaproteobacteria bacterium | reverse complement strand
GCTGGCGTCGGGCGATGTGACCTACCTGGACTGCGACGGGCGCAGCCTGTTTGTTTACCGGGACGCCGATACCCTGCGTGTCTACGACAGCCGCTGTCCGCACCAGGTCACCAACATCCCGCACCTGGCGCTGGAGGGCACGCGCCTGACCTGCCCCAAGCACCACTGGGCCTTCGATGTGACCACGGGGGCGTGTGTCGACATCGGCAACCGTCCGCTGACCGAGTTCGAACACCGGATTGAAGGAGATACCCTGCAGGTCTACTGGTAGGGCAGGCGGGCCGCGCGCCGGCCCGCGGTGCGCAGGTGTGTCAGGTGGCCAGCAACGCGGCCACGCTCAGCTGCTGTCCGGTGATGCCCTTGCTCGCCGTGCTGGCGAGAAACAGGAACGGCGTCACCACGTCGGCCGGCTTGTTCAGGTCCGCGCCGTTTTCACCCGGGTAGGCGATCCGCCGCAGGCCGGTGAGCACCGGGCCGGGATCGATGCTGTTGGCGCGTACCGGCGTGTTGGCTTCCAGCTCGTCGGCGAGGATCTGCATGAAACCCTCGAGCCCGGCCTTGGCCACGCCGTAGGCGCCCCAGTAGGCCTTGCCGTGCCGGCCGACGCTGTCGCTGGTGAAGATCACCGAGGCGTCGCTGCTCGCATTCAGCAGGCCCAGGCAGGCCATGGTGAGCAGGCACGGGGCATTGAGATCGGCCTGGATTGTCCTGAACCACAGCTCCGTTTCGAAATGACTGAGCGGCACCAGTGCGCCGAGTTCGGCGGCATTGTGAATGAGCCCGTCGAGCCGCCCGAATTCCTGCTGCAGCGTTGCCGCCAGCGCGGTGTAGTCGTCCGGTCCGGCACCCGCCAGGTCCATGGGATAGAGCGCGGGTTCCGGGTGGCCGGCGGCCACGATGTCGTCATAGGCCAGTTCCAGGCCGTGTACATCCTTGTCGAGCAGCACCAGCGTGGCGCCGTGCGCGGCCAGTGCATCCGCCAGCGCGCGGCCGATGCCGTTGGCGGCGCCGGTCAGCAGGATGATGCGATCCCGCAGCAGGTCGGTGGCCGGCTGCCAGCCGGCCGGCATGGGTGAGGTATCGGTCATGTGTCCGCCAGGCTCGTCTCTTTGTCGTTTTCCTCGCATGATGCGACGCTGCGTGCCATGCGCTCGACCTGTTCCACCCGGGGCGGTTCCTTCCTCGCCGTGACGCCGAGCTCGGTGAACCTGCGTGCGCCGGGCATGACCCGCGAGTCATAGGAGGCGACCGCCTTGTTGTAGGCGTGCACGCTGCTGTCCAGATTGCGGCCGAGTTTTGCCAGGTGTTCGGCAAAGGTGCTCAGGCGCATGAACATCTCCTGGCCGACCTCGCGAATGAGGTCCGCATTCTCGGCCAGTGCCTCCTGGCGCCAGCCATAGGCGATGGCACGCAGCAGCGCGACAAAGCTGGTGGGCGTGGCGAGTATGACATGCTGGGTCAGTGCGTCCTCGATCAGGCTGCGGTCGATTTCCAGCGCCGCGCTGAGGAACTGGTCGCCGGGAATGAACAGCACCACGAACTCCGGGCTGTAGCTGAGTTGCTGCCAGTAGGCCTTGTTCGACAGCTCCTTGATACGCGCACGCACGTTGCGGGCATGCCGGGTCAGGTGCGTCTTGCGCTCGTTGTCATCGGTGGCCTCGATGGCGGACAGGTAGGCGTCGAGCGGCGTTTTGGCATCGACCACGACCTCGCGCTTGTCGGGCATGCGGATCACCATGTCCGGTCGCTGCGCGCCCTTGTCGCTTTGCAGGGTTTCCTGTTCGACGAAATCGCAGTGCTCGACCATGCCGGCCAGCTCGGCCAGCCGTTTCAGCGTCAGCTCGCCCCACTGGCCGCGCACCTCGGGCCGGCGCAGTGCCTGCACCAGGTTGCGGGTCTCGTTCTGCAGCAGGCGGTGGGATTCGGCCATGGTCTCGAGATGGGCGGTCAACGAGCCCTGTGCCTGCTTGCGCTCGTTTTCCATGCGGCGGATTTCCGCCTCGGTCTTGCCGAGCGCCTCGCGGATCGGCCTGACCAGGCTCTCTATGGCCTGTTCGCGCTGCGCGAGTTCATCCCGGGCGCGAATGCGGTGCTGTTGCATGTTCTCGTTGGCCAGCTGCAGGAACTGCGTGGTGTTGTCCTTCAGCGCATTGCCGGCCAGCGAGCTGAAGGTGTCCTTGAGCGTGGCAGTGGTCTGCTCGAACATCGCCGTCTGCTGTGCGGATGTCTTGCGCTCGTAGCGGTAGGCCTCGATCAGGCGCGCGTACCTGTACCGCAGCTTGTCGTACTTGCGGTTCTCCATCAGGTAGGCGGTGACGGCACCGATCTCCAGCGAAATGACAATCACCAGGATCAGGAACGTGAGCTCGTTCATCTGCATGGACGGGAATGATACCACCGAACAGGCCGGCTTCACGGCCGGCGCTATGGCTGGTCCTGTTGCGCGACGCGATCGAGCCAGTCGAGCACCTCGGCGGGGGTGTTGATCATGCCGCTGGCCTGCCAGGCATGCGGGTCGTCCTGTGCCTGCAGATAACCGAACAGCGCCACCAGCGTGTGCATGCCGGCGTTCCTTCCGGCCTCGACATCGCGCTGTGCGTCACCGATGTAGACACATTGCGCCGGCTCCGATCCGGCCTGCCGGCAGGCCAGCAGCATGGGTGCCGGGTGCGGCTTGCGTTCCGCGAGGGTGTCGCCGCTGACCACGCAGGCGGCGCGCTCGAACAGTCCGAGATCCTGCAGCAGCGGCTCGGTCAGCCAGCCCGGCTTGTTGGTCACCACGCCCCAGTTCAGTCCGCGTGCCTCCAGTGCATCGAGCAGGGCCTCCGTGCCCGCGAACGGCCGCGTCTTGCCGGACAGGTTGGCGCGGTAGACCGCCAGCAGTCGCTGCCGCAGCGGCTCGAAGGCCGGGTCGCTGCGCGCCAGCCGGAAACCCAGCTCGATAAGGGCGATGCCGCCGTGCGAGACCACCGGCCGGATGGCGTCGAAGGGCAGCGGCGGATGGTCTTGTTCGACCAGTATCGTGTTCAGCGCGTCGGCCAGGTCGGGCGCGGTGTCGAGCAGGGTGCCGTCGAGGTCGAACAGCACGGTACGAATGCGTACCGGCCCGGTGCCCGCGGCGGGGGTGAACGCGGCGCCGGACATCAGGCCTTGCGGAACGCGGCGAGGTAATTTACCGAGACATCGCTGCCGAGCCGGTATTCCTGCGTGATCGGGTTGTAGCTCATGCCGGTGAGGTCCGTCAGTTGCAGGCCGGCTGCGCGCGCCCAGGCTTCCATCTCGGAGGGGCGGATGAATTTCGCATAGTCGTGCGTGCCTTTCGGCAGCAGCCGCAGCAGGTATTCCGCGCCGATGACGGCGAACAGGTAGGACTTGGGGTTGCGGTTGATGGTCGACAGCACGATAAGGCCGTCGTCCTTCACCAGCGCTGCGCAGGCGGCGATGGTCGCGGCCGGGTCGGGTACATGCTCGAGCATTTCCAGGCAGGTGACGACGTCGAATTCGCCGGCATGCCGGGCGGCCATGTACTCGGCGGTGGCCTGCTGGTAGTCGATTGCCAGGCCGGACTCGTGCTGGTGCAGGCGCGCCACGCTGAGCGGTGCCTCGCCCATGTCGATGCCGGTGACCTCGGCGCCGCGTGCCGCCATGCCCTCGGTGAGCAGGCCGCCGCCGCAGCCGACGTCGATCACGCGCATGCCGGCCAGCGGCACCAGCGCATCGATATAACCGAGCCGCAAGGGGTTGATGTCGTGCAGCGGCTTGAATTCGCTGTGCGGGTCCCACCAGCGGCTGGCCAGTTTCTCGAATTTCCCGATTTCGTCGGGATCGACGTTGTGTACTGCTGCCTCATTCATGCGTTTGATCCGATCCGTGCCTGCCATTCAAGCGTGCGTGCAAGGATATCATTATCGTCCAGCGTCGTGAGGCGCCGGCTTTTCAGCAGTTGCTGGCCGGCCACCCACACGTCGGTGACCTGTTCGCGTCCGCAGGTATAGACCAGCTGGGATACCGGGTTATACAGCGGCCGGGTCTCGAGCGTGTCCAGGTTGACGGCGGCAACGTCAGCCCACTTGCCCCTGACCAGCGAGCCGGTCTCGTTGCCCAGCCCCAGCGCCCGGGCGCCATTCAGCGTCGCCATGCGCAGCACGGCGTGTGCCGGCAGCGCGCTGGCGTCATTCGCCACCATCTTGCCGAGCAGGGCGGCGGTGCGCATTTCGCCGATCATGTCGAGGTCGTTGTTGCTGGCGGCACCGTCCGTGCCCAGCGCGACGTTGACGCCCGCCGCAAGCAGCGCCTGCACCGGAGCCAGGCCGCTGGCGAGCTTGAGATTCGATTCCGGGCAGTGCACGACGTGCCCGCCGGCGACGGCGAAGTCGGCGATTTCCTGCGTCGACAGTCGGGTCATGTGCACGGCCATCATGTTGGGTGCGATCAACCCGAGCTCGTGCAGGCGGGCCAGCGGCCGTTTGCCCGTGAGTTCCACGGCCTTGTCGATTTCCTCGGCCGTTTCGTGTACGTGCATGTGTATGCCGATGTCCAGTTCGTCGGCGAGCACGCGGATATGCTGCAGCGGAGCATCGGACACCGTGTACGGTGCATGCGGCGCAAACAGCGTCCGGATCAGCGGGTCGCTGCGGTAGTGATCGTGCACCGCAAGTCCCTTGGAGATGTACTCATTGGCGTTACCGGCCCAGATGGTGGGGAAGTCGAGCACGATCAGCCCGACGCAGGCGCGCATGCCGCAACTGACGGCGATACGTGCGGTGACGTCGGGAAAATAGTACATGTCGTTGAAGCAGGTGGTGCCGCAGCGCAGCATTTCGGCGATGGCGAGCTGCACGCCGTCGTGCACGAATTCCTCGTTGACCCAGCGCGATTCCGCCGGCCAGATATGGTCATTGAGCCAGTCGTGGAGCGGCAGGTCATCGGCAAGCCCGCGCAGCAGCGACATGGCGGCATGGGTGTGCGCGTTGACCAGGCCCGGTATCAACAGGTGCCGGTCACGTTCGTGTTCGTTGTCTGCCGTATAGCGGGTGCGTGCCTGGTCGGTTGGCAGCAGGTCGACGATGCGACCTTCGTGCACGACCAGGCTGTGGTGTTCGTGCAGCGTGTGGTCCGGCTCGACCGGTGCGATCCAGCGGCCGTGGATGAGGGTATCGACTTCAGTCATGCCCGGGTTCCGGAAACAGCTTCAGGAAGGCCGAGTATAACGGAGACGGGCAGGGCGCAGATAGCCGGCGACGCGCGGGTGCGCCGCCGGCTATCTGCCATTCAGGCAACGTTGTGCATGTGCACATCCCGCTGCGGGTAGGGGATGCTGATGCCGTTGGCATCGAACGACTGCTTGATGTTCTGCAGCAGGTCGGAGCGCACGTTCCAGTACTCCGCCGAGTTTACCCAAGGGCGGACGTTCAGGTTGACGCTGCTGTCGGCCAGCTCGGCCACCGATACCGCCGGTGCCGGGTCCTTGAGTATACGGTCATCTGCGGCGAAGGCCTCTACGATCAGCTGTTTTGCCTTGCGGATATCATCATCGTAGCCAATGCCCATGACCAGGTCGATACGCCGCGTGGAGCGTGCGGAGTAATTCACGATCGGGCCGCCGTAGATGTGGCCGTTGGGTACGATGATTTCGCGGTTGTCGCCGGTGCGCATGACGGTGCTGAAGATGCGCACTTCCTCCACCACGCCGGACTGGCCTGCGGCCTCGATGAAGTCGCCGACCTTGAAAGGGCGGAAGATGATGAGCAGCACGCCGGAGGAGAAGTTAGCCAGCGAGTCCTTGAGGGCAAGACCGATGGCCAGGCCGGCGGCGCCGAACACAGCCAGCAGCGAGGTGGTCTTTACGCCAAGCTGGTCGAGCGCGGCGATCACCACCACCAGCAGCAGTACGGTGTAGAGGATGTTGCCGAGGAACGCGGTCAGCATGTCGTCCATTCGTGCACGCTTCATCATGCGTTCGATAACGCGTACCACCACTTTCGCGACCCAGCGTCCGATGACAAAGACGACCAGCGACATGATGATGCGCAGGCTCCAGGGTACGAGATAGGTGTTGATCATCTCCGGGTCCAGGAATTTCTGCAGGTCCATACGTTAATTCCCCCGTTTTTTTTGACAATAAAAAACCCATCGCCCTTGCGGGCGATGGGTTGGTGTTGCGACGGCAGGATTACTGCTTGCGTTGCACGCCGATGCTGACTTCCACGCGACGGTTCTCGGCGCGGCCTTCCTTGGTCGCGTTGCTGGCAACCGGGCTGGATTCACCCATGCCGCTGACCGACATCAGGCTGGCGGGTACGCCCTTGCTGGCCAGATAGTCACGTACGGTAGTCGCGCGACGCACCGACAGTGCCTGGTTGTAGGCCTCGCTGCCGGAGCTGTCGGTGTGGCCGACGACCTTCACGTCGACGACGCGGTCGTCACGCTTGATCTTGGCGGCCAGGTCGTCCAGCTGCGCCATGCCTTCCGGCCGCAGGTTGGACTTGTCATGGGCAAACAGGGCCTCGGATGTCAGCGTCACGGTTTCGTAGGTCGGTGCAGGTGGCGGGGCCGGCGGTGGCGGCGGGGCCTTGGCCTCAACCGGTGCCGGGGCGCCGCAATCGACCGTCATCATGTCCGCGGTCCAGGAACCGGTCTTCACGCAGTTGCCGTTGCTGTCGGTAAGATAGTGTCCCTTACCGTCGCCGACATAACCGGCGTTGGCCTTGCCGGCCTCATGTGCCGTGGCGCTGCTTGCGAAAAGCACGCCGGCTGCAATTGCCGTAATCACTCCGCCGAGTTTCAGGTTGTTGTTCATTGGATAGCCACTCCTGTGGTTTTGAAAATAAAATAATCTGGTTTTGAAAGAATTAAAAAATCGGTCTGGCATTCTCGTGGATCTGATTGCCTCATTCAAGGATGAATGGTTGAAAACCTAGGTCTTGCCATTGCTGGTGCGCACTTTACAACACGGAAATGCAAAAATGCAACAGCAATTTTCAAAAAAACCACATATCGACCGATCTGTTGCGGGCATGCAACAATCAT
>JBATJF010000067.1:0-3445 GCA_049668345.1 Gammaproteobacteria bacterium | reverse complement strand
CCCCTGCCGGGTGATGCCATCCGCGCCCAGGGTGATGCATTCCGCGCCCGGATGGATGCCGAGCACGAAGCCCGCATCAAGGAAATGGACGCCCGTATGGAAGAGATGCGCAAGGCCTCTGATGCGTTCGCCGGCCAGGCCTTCCCGCGCGACGACCACCGTGCCCAGATCGATGCCGAGCGTGACGCCCGCAGCAAGGAAATGGACGCCCGCATGGAAGAGTTCCGCAAGGCCTCCGACGAGCGTCGCAAGGCTGCAGAAGAGGCCCACAAGGCTCGCATGCAGAAGCGTGACGCCAGGGCTGAAGCCCGCCAGGGTGTCTAAGACGCTGGTGTAGTCTCCGGCACCCCCGGGTGCCAGGGCAGACCGGAAGGGGTGCGTGGTTTTCCACGCACCCCTTTTCTTTTGCCGCCGCGCAGATCGTGTAATGGCAGTTGTGAAACACTATACTGTCGCCTGTTGTCGGAATAATTCCCGCCAAATCAAACGACATTCAGGATGGATCCATGGGCAAGCTTCTGAAAATCATTCTCTCTATAGCAGCATTCCTGGTAGCACTGGTGGTGGTGGCAGCCATTGTCCTGCCCATGATCATCGATCCGAATGACTACAAGCCGGAGATCATGAACGCAGTGAAGGACAAGACCGGGCGCAACCTGGAGATCGATGGCGACATCGGCCTGTCCGTGTTCCCGTGGCTGGGCCTGGACCTGGGCACGGTACGGCTGGGTAATGCACCGGGCTTTGCCGAACCCTATATGGCCAGCATGAACGAGGCACAGGTCAGGGTGAAGCTGCTGCCCCTGCTGAAAAAGCAGCTCGAGGTCGACACCGTGAAACTGGCGGGGCTGAAACTCAACCTGGCGAAGGATGAAGCCGGACGCACCAACTGGGCGGACCTGCAGGCGGCGGAAGCCGCGCAGGAGCCGGAGCAGGGCAAGGCTGCCCCAGAAGACAGCAAGCCCGGTCTCGATGGCCTGGCGGTAGGCGGTATCGCCGTGACAGATGCCAGCATCATCTGGGACGATCGCTCCACCGATACCCGCTACGTGATCGATGACCTGTCCTTCACCACCGGCGAAATTACCGCGGGGCAGGCATTCGATCTCGACCTGCGCTTCAAGATGGCGGCGAAGGAACCGGCCATGGCCAGCCAGTTCGAGCTGACCGGCAACGTCTTTATCGCCCCGAACCTGCAGGCAGTCGATGTCAAGAACGCGCTGCTGGACATTCATGCACAGGGTGACGGCGTGCCCGGCGGCAAGGCCCGCGTGTCTCTGAAAAGCGATCTGGCCCTGGACCTGGCCGCACAGACGCTGCGCCTGCCGAACCTGGTACTGGAGGTGCTGGGCCTGAATATCACCGGTGACATCGACGGCAGCGGCATCGGCGGTGACGCGCCGCAGTTCGATGGCGCCCTCAGGGTGGCGGGCTTTACGCCGCACGACGTGATTCGGGCTCTGGGCCAGCCGGTGCCGGCGACCGCGGACCCGGCGGTACTGGGCAAGGCCGACGCGGCGCTCGACTGGGATGCCTCCACAAAGCATTTCGCGGTCAAGGGACTCACGCTGCACCTGGATGACACCACCGTGACCGGTAACGCCCGGGTCGATTCCTTCGATGCCCCGGCGATTTCCTTTGCCCTGGCGGTCGACACCTTCAACCTGGACCGCTACCTGCCGCCACCGGCGGCGGAGGGCGAGGCAGGCGCGCAACCCGCGGCCGGCAAGAAGGAAGGCCCGCCGCAACTGGAGGGCCTGCGCAAGCTCAATCTCAACGGCAAGGTCACGGTCGCCGCCATGCGTGCGTTCAATCTCGAATACCGCGACGCCGAGTTGCAGGTGAAGTCGCTCAACGGCGTGCTGCGCATGCATCCGATCGGCGCAAAGCTGTATGGCGGCAGTTACCAGGGTGATATCACGCTCGATGCCAGCAAGAAGACACCGCGCATCTCGGTTGATGAAAACATTACCGATGTGCAGGCTGGCCCGCTGCTCAAGGACCTGACGGGCGATGACAAGCTGCTGGGCACGGCGAACATGAAGGCGAAATTCACCGGCACCGGCCTGACGCCGGAGGAACTGCGCCGCACCGCAAACGGGACGGCATCCTTCACCTTCACCAACGGCGCCGTGAAGGGCGTGAATATCGCCGCGCTGATTCGCAAGGCGCGTGCAACCCTGAAAGGCCAGCCGGCCCCGGCGGATACCGGCCCGAACCAGACCGACTTCGCCCAGCTCAGCGGCTCGGTCAACGTGGCCGACGGGCTGGCGCGCAACGATGACCTGCTGCTGCAGTCACCGCTGTTGCGCATTGCGGGCGCCGGCCAGACCAGCCTGGTCGACGAAAGCATCGACTACACCCTGACCACCAAGCTGGTCGGTTCGCTCGAGGGGCAGGGCGGCAAGGGCCTGGAAGACCTGAAGGGTGTTTCCATACCGGTCAAGGTCGGCGGCAGCTGGAGCAAGCCGAGTTACAAGCCGGACGTGGCGGTCGCACTGAAAGAGGCGGCCGAGGAAAAGGTCAAGGAGAAGGTCGACGAGAAACTCGAGGAACAGAAGCAGAAGATCGAGGAGAAGATCCAGGAGAAGATCGGCGACAAGCTGCTCAAGGGATTGTTCAAGTAATTGCGGACGGCGCGGGTGCTCAAACTGCTGGCATGCCTGCTGCTGGTGCCGGGCATTGTGTGCGCCGGCGAAATCAGGGAATCATCGGTTACGGTGGCGGACGGCGTGTACCGGATCACGGTGGATGCGCACATCGATGCGCCACCGGACACCGTGCACCGCCGGATCACCGACTACGAGAACCTGTCCAGTATCAACCACTCGATCAGGGAGAGCCGCATCCTGCAGACGTACAGTCCGGACCGGCACCGGGTTCACTCCGACATCACGGCCTGTATCCTGTTTTTCTGCCGGCGCGTCACCCAGGTACAGGATATCGTCCAGCATGGCCGTCGCAGGGTCGAGGCCAGCATCCTGCCGGAGCTGAGCGACTTCCGTTACGGTCATGCCGAGTGGCTGCTCGAGGCGGACGGCCCGCATACCCTGATGCATTTCACGGCGCAGCTGGAGCCGTCGTTCTGGGTGCCGCCGCTGATCGGTCCCTGGCTGTTCGAGAACAAGATCGTCAGTGAATTGCTGGAGAGCGCGATGACTATCGAGGCCGACTGGCGCGGGCAGGCCGTGCCATGACACCGCAGCGATTCAGCAGCGCAGTGCTGGACTGGTATGACCAGCACGGTCGCAAGGACCTGCCGTGGCAGGTCGAACCCACGCCCTACCGGGTCTGGGTGTCGGAGATCATGCTGCAGCAGACCCAGGTGGCCACGGTCATTCCCTACTACCGGCGATTCATGCAGCGCTTCCCGGATATCGCCGCGCTCGCAGCCGCCGACCAGGACCAGGTCCTGCACCACTGGTCCGGGCTCGGTTACTATGCC
>JBATJF010000066.1:0-5006 GCA_049668345.1 Gammaproteobacteria bacterium | reverse complement strand
CGGCAGGTAGAGCGACTGGTCCAGCAGCGTCTGCAACTGGTCCGGGCCGACGCCGCTGTCGCGAAAATCCTGCAGGGTACGCTGGAAGGAGCCGACCCAGAGCAGGCCGTAACGGCGCGCCTGCTTGCGTCGCTGGCGGTGATGGAACGCCTCTTCGGCAATGTTCACCAGGCTGAAATACAGGTTGAAGGCGCGAATGACGTCGGTGAGCGCATCCGGGTCGAGATTGTTGATGTCCCGGGTCAGTCGCGCGCGCAGGCGCGGGTTCTCCTCGCGGCGCAGGCGGATATAGCCCTTGCGCAGCGATTCGACGGCATCGAGGATGTTTTGCCCCGCGTGCTCCCGAAGCACCTCGCCGAGCAGGTTGCCAAACAGTCGCACGCGGCTGCGCAGGTCCTTGTCGCCGGCCTGTTCGAATTCGTTCGTGCGTTCTTTTGTCATGGCCATAAAAAAGCCACGTCATTGCGCGGCTGCATTGTCCGGGTCGTGATTATACCGGTTGGCGCGGGTTCCGCCACAGCCTGTGGCGTCCATGGTCCGTCATTGTCCCGGCCGGGACGCCTGGCAGTGGTTTGGCGAAAGGTGCCGGGCATGCTTGTGTTTTTGTACAAAGGGTTTAACCTGCACTGCAAGGGAACGCCGGGCCGCGCCGGGGCGCAGGCTGTAGTCAGGGGGCGTACATCGGGGGGTGCATGGAGCATATCAACTCTGCGGGGGCAGGGTCCGGTCGCGCGCGGCTGCATCATGACTTTGTCGATGGTCTGAAATGTTTCCGCAGTGATGATTTCGAGGGCGCGCTGGTGTTCTTTCGCACCGCCGACGAGAACGCCGCAGTCGACGATGTCTACCAGAACCGCTACACCTCCTTTCACGGCCTGTGCCGCGTCTGCCTGGGTGACCGTAACGGCATCAAGCTGTGTCGCAACGCGGCGGTTGGCGAGGCCCGCGATGCCGAGGTGTTCTACAACCTTGCCCTGGCGGAGCACCGGTGTGGCCAGCGCGAAAGTGCCTGGACGGCATTGCGGCGCGGCCTGCTGGTCGACCCGGATCACCGCAGCCTGCAGCGCTTCAAGCACGAACTCGGTCTGCGCGGGAAGCACAGCCTTATACCCGGCCTGGCGCGCGATAACCCACTGAACCGCATGCTCGGCAAGCTGTTCCGCGGCGTGCGCAAACCCTGGTCACGCAGACGGCAGGGGTGAGGCCGCACTGCCGGCCGTGTCGCGGGCGCGCGAATGCCCTATACTCCAGCCCGGGAGTCGGCCAGACAGTCGCTCTGCGCAAGCAGGGAGGAAAGTCCGGGCTCCACAGGGCAAGGTGCCAGGTAACTCCTGGAGGGCGCGAGTCCATGGAAAGTGCCACAGAAAATATACCGCCGGTCCTGCCTGTCACCAGGCAGGGCAGGTAAGGGTGAAATGGTGCGGTAAGAGCGCACCGCGCGGCTGGCAACAGGCGTGGCAGGGTAAACCCCACCTGGAGCAAGACCAAATAGGGGAGCGAACGTGCGGCCCGCATGGCTCCCGGGTAGGTTGCTTGAGACCTGCGGTGACGCAGCGTCCAGATGAATGACTGTCCACGACAGAACCCGGCTTATCGGCCGACTCCTTTCTCCTTTCCTGCCGCCCGGTTGCCCGCGTGTGGCGCCAGCCCGTTACCGCCTGGCAGGTATTTCTTTGCGTTCACGGTCTGGTTGCGGTTATGTTACTGCCATGCACGGACCCGGGAGCGGTGTATTCGTGATTTAACGTATATCATACAAATATTTATATAGCTTATATAACGTAGAATGTCAGGCAAGCTCTATATCAAGACGCACGGTTGTCAGATGA
The DNA here is from genome assembly GCA_049668345.1 of Gammaproteobacteria bacterium. GTDB lineage: Bacteria > Pseudomonadota > Gammaproteobacteria > UBA9214 > UBA9214 > UBA9214. The sequence goes on along the minus strand of JBATJF010000066.1, from coordinate 3,177 downwards.
ACGAGTACGATTCCGCGAAAATGGCGGACGTGCTGGCGGCATCGCATTGCCTGGAACTCACGCAGGACCCGCAGCAGGCGGATGTGCTGCTGATGAACACCTGTTCCATCCGTGAGAAGGCCCAGGAGAAGGTGTTTTCCGAGCTCGGGCGCTGGAAGGAACTCAAGGATGCGCGCCCGCAGCTGGTGATCGGCGTGGGCGGCTGCGTGGCGAGCCAGGAAGGCGAGGCGATCCGTGCGCGTGCGCCGTACGTCGATATCGTGTTCGGTCCGCAGACCCTGCACCGGCTGCCCGGCATGCTGGATGACGCACGGCGTGCGCACCGGCCGGTTATCGATATCAGCTTCCCCGAGATCGAGAAATTCGACAGCCTGCCGGCGCCGCGCGCCGATGGACCCACGGCATTCGTTTCCGTGATGGAAGGCTGCAGCAAGTACTGCAGTTTCTGCGTGGTGCCCTATACGCGTGGCGAGGAGGTCAGCCGGCCGTTCGATGACCTCATAGCCGAGGTGGCGAGCCTGGCTGCGCAGGGCGTGCGCGAGGTGACGCTGCTGGGCCAGAACGTCAATGCCTACCGCGGTACGATGCACGACGGCGAGAGCGCCGACCTGGCGCTGCTGGTATCCTGGATTGCCGCCATCGATGGCATCGATCGAATCCGCTATACCACCTCGCATCCGCTGGAGATGAGCGAGCGGCTGATCGATGTCCATGCCGAGGTGCCGCAACTGGTCGGACACCTGCACCTGCCGGTGCAGTCCGGTTCGGATCGCATCCTGGCGCAGATGAAACGCAATCACACCGCGCTCGAATACCGCGCCATCATCCGGCGCCTGCGCGCGGCGCGTCCCGATATCAGTATCTCCTCGGATTTTATCGTCGGCTTTCCGGGCGAGACGGACGCCGACTTCGAACAGACCATGGCACTGATCGAGGCCATCGGTTTCGATCATTCGTTCAGTTTCATCTACAGCCGGCGCCCTGGCACGCCAGCCGCCGGGCTGCCCGACGATGTGCCGCAGGCGGTCAAGAAACAGCGGCTCGCGCGCCTGCAGCACCGGATAGGCGAGATGGCCGCGGCAATCAGTGCCGGCATGGTCGGCACAGTCCAGCGCGTGCTGGTGGAAAAGCCGTCACGTAAAGATGCAGGCCAGCTCTGCGGCCGCACCGAGAACAACCGCGTTGTGAATTTCACGGCACCGGAGGACAGCATCGGACGCTTCGTCAATGTCCGCATCACGGCGGCCATGCCGAATTCCCTGCGTGGAGAATTCGCGGGACTGGCCGATGCAGCTGATAATGCCGTGTCGAACCTGAGGGTCTCTTGAACGCCGACGTCCAATCCAGGGATATCACGCTGGAACCCGCCGACAACGAGCGCCTTGCCGCGCTGTGCGGCCAGTTCGACAGTCACCTGCGCCAGCTCGAGCAGCGACTCGGGGTGGAAATCAACAGCCGCGGCAACCGCTTCCGGATCATCGGTGAAGCCGCCGCCGTGCAGCGGGCAGGCGAGGTACTGGGGAGCCTGTATGCGGAAACCGCGAGCACGGCACTGACGCCGGGCAAGATCCACCTCTACCTGCAGGAAAGCGCGGACAGCGCAGCTGCTGACACCGGGGGCCGGGACACCGACACGGTCGTGATCAAGACGCCGGGCGGGGTGATCACGCCGCGCGGACGCAACCAGAAACATTACCTGCGCAGCATTGTCGCCAACGATCTCAATTTCGGCATCGGGCCGGCCGGCACCGGCAAGACCTACCTGGCAGTGGCCTGTGCCGTGCAGGCACTGGAGCAGGAGAAGGTCAGCCGGCTCGTACTGGTAAGACCCGCGGTGGAAGCCGGCGAGCGACTCGGCTTCCTGCCGGGCGATATGACGCAAAAGGTCGATCCCTACCTGCGACCGCTGTACGATGCCCTGTATGAAATGCTCGGCATAGAAAAGGTCGCCAGGCTGATCGAGCGCAATGTTATCGAGGTGGCCCCGCTGGCCTTCATGCGCGGGCGCAGTCTCAACGACGCCTTCATCATTCTCGACGAGGGGCAGAACACAACAGTGGAGCAAATGAAGATGTTTCTTACGCGTATCGGTTTTGGCTCTACTGCCGTGGTCACCGGCGATATCACCCAGGTCGACCTCCCCAAGCACACCGAGTCCGGCCTGCGCCAGGTGATCGATGTGCTCAAGGACAGCAAGGGTATCAGTTTCAGTTTCTTTTCCTCGCAGGACGTGGTGCGCCACCCGCTGGTGCAGCGCGTGATTTCCGCCTACGAGGAATACGAACGCCTGTCCGGGAAATCCTGAGCACATGTCACACGCCATCGAACACGACATCGACGTGCAGTTCGCGGTGAATGCGGCCGGAACGCCGTCCGCGGACGAGATACGGCAATGGGCCAAGCTCGCGTTGCAGGACCATGACCGGCGTGCGGAACTGGTGGTGCGCATCGTCGACGAGGCCGAGATCACGGCGCTGAACCGCCAGTACCGCGGCAAGGACGGGTCTACCAACGTGCTGTCGTTTCCCTGCGAGGGCTTCGACGGCGTGCCGAGCGACCTGCTCGGCGACGTAGTGATCTGCGCCCCGGTGGTCGCCGCCGAGGCCGCGACGCAGGGCAAGCCGCTGGCCGCGCACTGGGCGCACCTGGTGATCCACGGTGTCCTGCATCTGCTCGGATACGATCACCAGCATGCTGCCGATGCCGACCATATGGAACGCCGCGAGAGTGCGTTGCTGACCGGGCTGGGCTATCCGAACCCTTGGTAGGCACGCTGACCCGAACCGCGCATTTTCAGCGCGACTGCTGGCATTACCCGGGGCAATACCGATATAGTGGCGCTGCCGGGAATCCTCGTGGTCACGCAATACCTGAAAAGTCTATCAAATACATTCTCTAATCTACTGAAATAAATGAATAAAGACCGACCTCCCAACGGTCCCGTACAGCACGCCTGGATTGACGGGCTGAAACAGCTGCTGCTGCGGGAACCTGCCAACATCGAACAACTGGTGGAGGTGCTGCGTGGCGCGCAGCACCGCCATCTCATCGACATGGATGCGCTCGCCATGCTCGAAGGCGTACTGCAGGTGGACGAAATGCAGGTGCGTGACATCATGATCCCGCGTTCGCAGGTGGTCTTCCTGGAGCGCGACGCCGACCAGGACGTGCTGGTGC
>JBATJF010000065.1:0-2123 GCA_049668345.1 Gammaproteobacteria bacterium | reverse complement strand
TGTTGACGCCGTCGAAGCGGTAGTGTTGCGCCTGGGTCTGGATGAGTTCGATCAGTTTTGCCGTATCGATATCGGGGGTGGCGCTGAACAGGATACGGCCTTCCTGGCTGCCGAGCTCGATCTTGCGGATACCCATGGGACCGGCCTTGAGTTTCAGGGCACCGATCCGGAACAGGTTCTTCACCGCCTCGGGCAGCAGCCCGAACCTGTCGATCATCTCGACCTGCAGATCGTCCAGCTCCTGCGGGTCCCGGGCACCGGCGATGCGCTTGTACAGCACCAGCCGGGTATGGACATCGGGCAGGTAATCGTCCGGGATCAGCGCGGGCACCAGCAGGTCGATTTCCGGGCCCTGGTGCAGGGGCTGGTCCAGCGCCGGTGTGCGTCCTTCCCGGAGCGCCTTGACGGCACGTTCCAGCAGGTCCATGTACAGCGAGAAGCCGATTTCGTGGATCTGCCCGCTCTGCTCCTCGCCCAGCAACTCGCCGGCGCCGCGGATCTCCAGGTCGTGGGTGGCGAGCGTGAACCCGGCGCCGAGTTCCTCCATCGATTCCACTGCGGCGAGCCGCTTCTCGGCATCGGCCGACAGCGCGCGGCGCGGCGGAATGATGAGATAGGCGTAGGCGCGATGGTGCGAACGTCCGACCCGGCCGCGCAGCTGGTGCAGCTGCGCCAGCCCGAGCTTGTCGGCGCGGTTCATGATGATGGTATTGGCCGTGGGGACATCGATGCCGCTTTCTATGATGGTGCTGCAGAGCAGGATGTTGAAGCGGCGGTGGTAGAAATCCAGCATCACCTGCTCCAGGTCGCGCTCGCGCATCTGGCCGTGGGCGATGGCGATGCCGGCCTCCGGGACGATGGCGGCGAGCTCGCGGGCCATGTTGTCGATGGTCTCCACCTCGTTGTGCAGGAAATAGACCTGGCCACCGCGCTTGATCTCGCGCAGACAGGCCTCGCGGATAACGGCCTTGTCCCACTCGCAGACGAAGGTCTTTACCGCCAGCCGGTGCGGCGGCGGTGTGCTGATGATCGACAGGTCGCGCATGCCGGCCAGCGACATGTTGAGCGTGCGCGGGATCGGCGTCGCGGTCAGGGTGAGGATGTCGACCTCGGCGCGCAGACTCTTGATGGCTTCCTTCTGGCGCACGCCGAAGCGGTGTTCCTCGTCGAGGATGAGCAGGCCGAGATGCCTGAATTTCACTGCCGGCTGCAGCAGTTTGTGGGTGCCGATCACGATGTCGATACTGCCGTCGGCGAGGCCCCCGAGCGTGCTGTCCTGCTGCTTGCCGGAGCGGAATCGCGACAGCATCTCGATACGCACCGGCCAGTCAGCGAAGCGGTCGCAGAAGTTCTGGTAGTGCTGCTGGGCCAGCAGCGTGGTCGGCACCAGCAGCGCCACCTGCCTGCCGTCCTGCACCGCGACGAAGGCTGCACGCATGGCGACCTCCGTCTTGCCGAAGCCGACGTCGCCGCATACCAGCCGGTCCATGGGCATCGGTGACTGCAGGTCTGCCAGCACCTGGCGGATGGTTTCCTCCTGGTCCGGTGTTTCCTCGAACGGGAAGGTCGCGGCAAATGCCGCGTACTCGTCACGCGGGGCCTGGTAGGCATGCCCGCCACGTGCCGCGCGGCGGGCGTAGATATCGAGCAGTTCCGCCGCGACGTCGCGGATGCGCTGTGTTGCCTTGCGTCGCGCGCGATCCCACTGGTCGCTGCCCAGCTTGTGCAGCGGCGCCCGTTCGGGCGAGGCGCCGGTGTAGCGGCTGACCCGTTCGAGCGAAGCGACCGGCACATACAGCTTGTCGCCGCCGGCATAGGCCAGCGCGAGGTACTCGTTTTCGATGCCGCCGACCGAGAGCCGCTCCAGCCCCAGATAGCGGCCGACGCCGTGTTCCTCGTGCACTACCGGGGCATTGAGCTCCAGGTCGGTGAGGTTGCGCACGATGCTGGCCGGGTCGCGCGCCGGCTTGCGCCGCCGCACCTGGCGCGCGCGCTCGCCGAACAGCAGCGCTTCCGGCACTATGGCCAGTGGCGGATGGTCCAGCACAAGGCCCAGTTCCAGTGGTGCGACCGTGATCGCCAGCCTCTCCCCGGAGGCCATGAAGGCCGGCCAGTCGTCCAGC
>JBATJF010000064.1:0-2022 GCA_049668345.1 Gammaproteobacteria bacterium | reverse complement strand
TGCCGGGCCAGCAGGTCATAGGCTACCGGCACGACGATGATGGTGAAGAAGGTCGCCGACAGGATACCGAACAGGACTACGGTGCCGATGACGGTGCGGGTTTCCGTACCCGCAATACGGCGAAGAAGATCTGCGATCACTGCATCGTCGATGCCGCCTACGCCAATGCCATCCGCTGGCAGCCGGCCTTCAAGCAACTCATCTACCGCAACGACGAGGCCAAGCTGATCGTCACCATCAGCCAGAACTCGATCGGTAATGCCATCACCGAACTGCTCGGTGTGGTGGTCAGGCATGTCCTCGATGCCGAGCCTATGCGCGTTTCGGGCTGCGGCTGATCGGATAGTTGCTGGAATTGCGACGCCGTCTGATCGAGGCCGACCTCGGCGAGGCAATCGAAACCTCCTGCTGGCCGGGTTGAGGCGAATAGCGGCAAGTCGGCCACCACTTCCCGGAATCCGAATGGTTTCATCGGCCAATTTTGCCGTTGCGGCAGTACACTTGCTGCTGCAGCGGGAATTGAGTCAAAGGAGACTGTTCGGCAGTTATCCTGTCGAGTTGTTCCTCAGTAAACTATAGTCTTTATAGTCTTCACGTGGCAGGGGAGAAAGCGCTATGGGGCACGATGGCAATGCATGCAACGGGAATGGTGATTCGAAGACTACAGATTGCCCGCTGAATGGAAAACCCTGCGCGCGCGTCTCGCGGCATACCGTGTTGCACCAGCTCAGGAAGCCCTGGGCGAGGCGCTTGACAGCACATGAATATTACTTTTGCCCGGACCCTGACTGTGATGTCGTATATTTCAGTCATGAATCCACCCTGGGGCGCTCCGAGCTCAGGCAGTCGGTGGGGCAGAAATCAAGGGAAGACAATCGCACCATTTGCTACTGCTTTGATATGAGCCTTCGAGACATCATTTCTGATCGTGGCTCATACCAAGGGGATTCATGCCGGGAGTTTGTCCTCGAACACACCAGGCGATCTGAATGTGATTGCGAGACGCGTAATCCGTCTGGCAGATGCTGTCTGCTGGACTTTCCCCGGCGCCGCGAGTGATACAGCCCGTTTTCCAGTGACGCTACACGCCGGCCCCGCTCCTGGATTGGAAAGTAATACCAGCGCCAGATGCGGCTTCGGGCGATGGTCACTTCCCGGGATACAGGTTCAGGACAGATACTGCCCGAAACGCTTTGAGTCATCGCTTGCATAGGAGGCTACGGCCTTGTCTGCGGTGCAGGCGTTGCGCAGCTTCTCCACCACCTCATGCAGGCGCTGCGCGGGTATTGCGCACGTCATCTCGGTGATGGCCATGCCGGTGCGCACGCGACTCAGCATGCAGCCGACGCTGATCGCCACCTGATTCTGCTCCTTGGCGATGGCGATGATGTGGCACTGGGGCTTTCCCTGGAAGGCAATCTCCGGAACAGCATCAGAGAGAACCATCGCCTGCTTGGCATTCAGGCGCAGGAAGACGACATCGGGCTCCAGACTTGTCTCGAAGAGGGGGCCATAGGTCACATGTCTGGGCGAACCCTTGACCACCGGGATCTGCGGGAACATCTCCGGTGTCACCCAGCCGGCATCGACGAGACACGCGACGTCGGAATTGTTGGCGACCGCTTCCAGCGACTTCAGGCCATGGGTGACGCAGCCTACACTGCAATTACCGTGGTCCTCGGCAGTCGTGGTAAAGGTGCGGTCCTGGGCCTTGATCCAGAATACGCAGCCTGCCGGTACGCGCCCCGTACGACCATCGGCGGTTGGGGCCGGCATGGAGGCGTCATAGGCGTGAATGCCATCAGGTGCATCCTGCGAGAAGGTGATCGCGAGCGGTGCGGTCTGCAGGTTGAGGATATAGCTGAGTTCGGAGGCAAGCGCTTTGTAGTCTTCGGTTGTCACGGCACACTCCTTCACTGGTGCATGATTGTCGGGTATGGACACGCGCTTCTGTCCAGCACGGCCGCCTGGCGCGGCGTTGTATGACGGCCGTGGTTCCCGGTTGTGAATCAGATGATACAC
>JBATJF010000063.1:0-2716 GCA_049668345.1 Gammaproteobacteria bacterium | reverse complement strand
CTATTGCATCACCACGGTTAGCCGCGGTCGTCAGCCTTTGTTTACGGATATCACCGCAGCACGTCTGCTGGTTCACGAACTCCGGCACCTGCACGAACAGGGTGATGTTATTTCCCTTGCCTGGGTTTTCATGCCCGATCATCTGCACTGGTTGATTCAACTCAATGAACGCTGTTCACTCTCCACGGTTGTGAAGACCCTCAAAGCCCGTTCAGCACGCTCCATCAACCGCCACCTGTGTCAGCAGGGAAGTCTTTGGCAGCGAGCCTGTTACGACCGTGCTGCCAGGAAGGATGAGGATGTTCGCCAGATTGCGCGTATATCGTTGCCAACCCGTTGCGAGCGGGCCTGGTGCGGAATATTGGCGATTACGCTCATTGGGACTGCATCTGGATGACAGATGACGATGAAACACCGTTGGTCGAATGAATTCGACCCTACTGATTCAATGACGATGACACTCCGTTGGTCGAATGAATTCGACCCTACAGCAGGGCCGGATTCATTCGGCCAACAACCTTGCCATCAGAAGGAATGCGCCTCGTCTAAATTGATGTGTTACCCACTCAATCAGGGGAAGATCCATTTTATCTTTCCGTGTTCTTCCGTGTTCTTCCGTGTTCTTCCGTGGCTATTCTTCTTTTCACGTCTCACGTCTCACCACCTCTGCCGCATAAGGCACGCCGTGCGCCGCACCCGGTGCGTAAAACGCACCCTACGTCTGTATTTTTATTATTCCGTGTATTTCCGTGTGCTTCCGTGGCCATTCTTCTTTTCACGTCTCACCACCTCTGCCGCAAAAGGCACGCCGTGCGCCGCCCCCGGTGCGTAAAACGCACCCTACGTCTGTGTTTTTATTATTCCGTGTATTTCCGTGTGCTTCCGTGGCTATTCTTCTTTTCACGCTTAACGTTTCACGTCTCACGCTTCACGTCTATTTCGGCTTGAGGTCGAACTTGCGCAGCAGGTCGTACATGGTGGGGCGGCTGATGCCGAGCAGGTCGGCGGCCTGCGAGACCTTGCCACCGACGTGGTTCAGTGCGCGCACAACCGCCTGGCGATCGCAACGGTCGCGGATGTCGCGCAGGTTGAAGGTCGCCAGCTCGTCCGGCGAGCCGCCTTCCAGTTCCAGGTCCTGCGCCGTGATCTGCCTGTTTTCCGCCATAATGACCGCACGCTTGACCCGGTTTTCCAGTTCCCGGACGTTGCCGGGCCAGCCATAGCTCTCGATGGCGGCCATGGCGTCCGCGCCGAAACGGCAGCCTTTCTTGCCCTGCTGCCTGCTGATGCGCTCCAGGAAAACGCGCGCCAGCAACAAGGCGTCGCCGTTGCGATCCTTCAGCGAGGGAATCGAGATGGTGACTTCGCTGATCCGGTAATACAGATCTTCACGAAACTGGTTGGCACGGATCAGCTCATGCAGGTCCTTGTGGGTCGCACAAAGGACGCGCACGTCGACCGGAATCTCCTTGCGGCCGCCAACCCGCTCGATCACGCGTTCCTGCAGGAACCGCAGCAGCTTGGCCTGCAGGGATGGCGGCATGTCGCCAATCTCGTCGAGGAACAGGGTGCCGCCGGAGGCGGTCTCGATCTTGCCCGGGGTTTGCTTGGCGGCACCGGTGAAGGCACCCTTCTCGTAACCGAACAGCTCGCTTTCCAGCAGGTTTTCGGGAATCGCGGCGCAATTGATGGCCATGAAACGGTTCTCGTGACGCGAACTCAGGCCGTGCAGCGAGCGGGCCAGCAGCTCCTTGCCGGTACCGGATTCGCCGAGGATCAGCACGCTGGTATCGGTTGGCGCTACCTTTTCGACCGTCCGGCAGACCTGCAGCATGCTGTCGCTGGCGGTGATCACCCCTTCCAGCGGCGATTCCGTATGCTTCGTGCTCAGGCGGCGATTCTCCTCCTCGAGCTCATAGACATGGTAGGCCCGGTTGACGATCAGCTCCAGCATATCGGCGTCGATCGGCTTGTAGAAGAAATCGTAGGCGCCCATCGCCACCGATCGGGTGGCGTGCTCGCGGTCGTTGTTGCCGGTGACCACGATGATCTTGGTATGCGGCGCCTTGAGCAGGATATCACCGAGCAGGGCAAAGCCCTCGCCGGTACCCTCGGCATCCGGCGGCAGTCCGAGGTCGAGCGTGATGACCGGCGGCTGGTGCTGTTGCAGCGCACCCAGCGCGGCATCCCGGTCGCCGGCGATGACCACATCGAAATCCTCGAAGCACCAGCGCAGCTGCGTTTGCAGCCCCGGGTCGTCTTCGATGACCAGCAATTTTCGGGCGGTTGTGTCCATCTGGTGTATATCGTCTTGCAACTATGCCACATTAAATTATTGGATCAGCACCCTATCTCTGCTTTGACTGTTCGTTCACTTCTCTGCCAGCGCGCGGGGTGTGTTCACGCATCGGCAACTGTGTCTTGATTGGATAACGTTTTCATTTTTCCGTGTTCTTCCGTGGATTCCGTGGCCATTGATCTTTTCACGTTTCACCTTTCACGTCTCACATCAGTTGCAGGATGCGCTCCGTGCACCACCGCCGGTGCGTAGAACGCACCCTACATTAATTTTTCCGTGTATTTCCGTGTGCTTCCGTGGCCATTAATCTTTTCACGTTTCACGCTTCACCTTTCACGTCTCACATCAGTTGCAGGATGCGCTCCGTGCACCACCGCCGGTGCGTAGAACGCACCCTACATTAATTTTTCCGTGTTC
>JBATJF010000062.1:0-3099 GCA_049668345.1 Gammaproteobacteria bacterium | reverse complement strand
GGCGATTACAGGGTGTCCAGCACCCGCTGGCGCAGTTGCCGGTATTCCTCGTCACTCAGCAGCCCCTTGTCATGCAGCTTCTCGATCTGCAGCAGGCGTTGCTCCGGGTTTTCCGCTGTGGCCGGCGCTGCTTGCGGCGCGATGCGGGTTGCAGGCGCGGCCGTTGCAGGGGCAGTCACCGGCTGTGCGACCGGCTGATAGTCCGGATCGCATTCCAGCTGCACGTGGATGTCTTTCGACAGCAGGTTGTCGTCGACCTCGGTGAGGTAATCCCGGCAGCCGGGTTTTTTCACGGAAAGTTTGCCGACGTATCGATAGCCGAGAATCGCGCTGTCGCTGCTGGCGAAGCCGGAGCGAAAGGCATCGCCGGGGGCGAACGTGAACGGGGTGATGCCGATTTCATTGCCATCTGCAAAAGCGGTGGCACCCGCGGGATCCGATACAAGACGGATCTGCTGGCTGGCTGACGAGGAGATGCCTCCGGGACTGCTGCAGCCATATACCAGCAGCGTGCAGCAGGCAAGCAGGGTGACCTGTATGCCATGCCGGCACGATTGTACTGTCGTCATCTGTATTCTCCTTCGCGCGTGTACAGTGCAGCAAGATATAACCTGTTTGCCGTGTACTGACAACCCTGTTCAACGATCCGGATGACTGCCGACATGCATGCTGGCAGATAAAACTGAATCGACGAAAATATTTGCAAGTTCCTGGAATAAATCTCCTGCCAGTGCCGTCTTTTGAAACAGCACTACGTGGTTTTGTATGTGGATAACAATCCACACCCGCCATCCGGCACCAGGGAAACAGGAGGAATAATGTTCATGACCAGAAAATACCCGGCATGGGTCTCGGTATTGTTTGCGGCCGTCTTGCTGGCCATAGCGCTGTACGCGACATTCGCCAATGCCGCTGAAGAAAAACCGTTTGCCGACAAGAAAGTCGTGCTGCAGATCAGTGATGATGATCCGGCCAAGCAAACACTGGTGCTGAATGTCGCCGGCAACCTGGTCAAGCACTACGGGCAGGACAAGGTCGATGTCGAGATCGTCGCGTTCGGGCCGGGGCTTCGGCTGCTGTTCGAGGACAACGTCAATACCGGTCGCATCAGCGGCCTGGATGGCAGCGGTGTCCGCTTTGCCGCCTGCAGCAATACCATTACCCATATGTCGAATGCCCTGGGTAAGGATCTGGCACTGAACCCGCTCGCTACCCGTGTCGACGCGGGCGTGGTACGCATTCTGGACCTGACAGCGAAGGGTTATACGCTCATCAAGCCCTGACACAGAACATGTCTGCATCACTCTATTAACTGAACGGGGGAAACAACACCATGACACATTTATTGACCAGGCTGAAAATCACCACGGCAGCCTGCCTGACCGGCCTGCTGGCCGCCGCGCCGGTGCAGGCCACCGACTGGCTGATGATCCAGGGCACGGAACCGGACGGGGCCGCCGAGCGTGCCAGGATCTGGGGATTCATCCAGCCGCAATATAACGATATAGGCGACACCAAGCTCAAGGCCGGCCCATGGGCCGGACAGGATGCCATCTTCAACGTAATTGCGCCGGGTAACGACACCAATTCGGGCTTCCAGTTACGCCGCGCCCGGCTGGGTGTGCGCGGTACCGGCTTCCCGCTCGACAGCAATGTCAATTATTTCCTGCTGGCCGAATTTGGCGACAACGGTGTTACGGCCAATAACGGCGGCAGTGTCCGTGTGACCGATGCCAGCATCACGCTCAATCACCTGAAAGACTACACGCGTGTGCGCTTCGGGCAGTTCAAGACCCCTGGCTCCGAGGATGGCCTGCAGGCGATTCACGTGCACAACTACAATAACTTCTCCATCGCGGCCGACCAGCTGCTGCTGGAACGCTTCCGCGACTGGGACGGCGTAGGCACCTGCAGTGTCCCGGATCCCACCCTGCCGCTGTCACCGACGGAGTCACTGTGGTATCTGACCTGTTCCGGGGGTAACGGCGTGAATGGATCGGTCGGCGCCTATCGCGATATCGGCCTGCAGTTGTTCAACAGCTTCAGCATCGCGGACGGGCCGGGCCGCTATCCCTGGGAACTGAGCTATGCCTTCATGGTCGGCAATGGCAACGGGATTGCACGCGGCGATAACGATGACAACCGCGAATTCTACTATTACCTCTCGGCCGGGCAGGTGTTCGGTGGCGACGGCCCGCGCCGTCAGGACTGGAAGGTGTTTGCCTGGTACCAGGACGGCAAGCGCACCCTGTTCGACACCTCCACCACCGCACTGGATCCCTTCAGCGGTAACGCGGTCCCGGTTCCCATCGAAAGGGAATTCGACCGGACCCGCTGGGGCGTGGGCGGTACCTACCGCAAAGGCAAGTACCGGGTGTATGGCGAGTACATCGTCGCCGACGGCATGATCCCCAACGGCACCGACGGCGGCGCCGTGCCGGGTGCTCTTACCAACGCCCCGAATCCGGTGTCCGGTCTGTTCCAGGTCGCCACGGCCAACACCCTGACCGACAACAAGGCCAAGGGCTGGTACCTGGATGCCGGCTACCAGGTGCTGCCGAACCTGGAACTCGACGTGCGCTATGACGAACTGGACCGCGGCACGGAGGGGGCGGCTGCCAACGAGCGTGATTTCACACGCTGGACGCTCGGTGCGCAGTACTTCTTCAACAAGAAGAGCCGCTTCACGCTCAACTACGAGTTCCGCGATATCGAGGCGCCCGGCGGCAATGCCACGGCAAAATCCGTCGTCGACAGTGTCGATGATGTGCTGACGGCGCAGGTGCTGGTTATTTTCTAGTCACATTCCTGCGCGTTATCCTCCCTTGGCCCGGACTCGCACCAGCGAGTCCGGGCTTTTTTACGATCGGTCAGCTGCTGTCTGTCACTGCCGGCGGGGATTATTGATGGAAGTCGCGGTCCGCAAACGGGTCGGCCCGAAAATAGATGTCGTGGTGGATCGGCGGCAGCGTGCGCAGATAGGTGGCCAGTGCCTGCCGGTCCGCCCCGGTGAGTGACATGCTGCTGGTGGCCAGCACTTCCGACATCAGCGGCCCGGTATAGCTGCCATCCGGACGCTGGCCGGTGGCCAGGAAGTCG
>JBATJF010000061.1:0-6235 GCA_049668345.1 Gammaproteobacteria bacterium | reverse complement strand
GTCAGCAGCCGCAGTTCGGCGACCTCGGTCAGCTGGCGGTTCGCCTCGAGGCTAACGCCGAGGTGAAAGCCGCTGTAGAGAATGGCGCCGAACAGCGCAAGCGCAGCGGCAGCGAGGATATACAGGGTGCGCCGCGGGTTGTAGGCGAGACTGTGCACGCGCCCGTGGCGGCTGGTAAACAGGATGGTATTCGTTGCCTGGTGCATGGCGCTTACCTGTGTTGTTGTGCGGGCGCACGCGTCTCAACGAGCCCGGTCTTTGTTTGTGTTCGACCCGTGTCACCGGTGGGTCGATTCTGGACATGCAGCAGAGGCTAGGGCGCAAAGGGGATAGGGTAAATAGTCCAAAAGTACAGGTATAAAGACAATATCAATTGATAACAGAAGGATGCAGTACCTATCAAGAAACCATGTGAGGTAGCTAACGCCCGATCCGTGCGTCAGGACGGGCTTGCCGGGCGCATGGCCTGTCATCTGCGACCCTGCCGCAAGGGGATGAAGAGCCGGGTCGTGGCCGCTTGTCACTGCAACTGACGGTCAGTCACGCGTCACGGTTTGTGGCGGCGTGGCATTAGGCTAGAGTAGCCGGGTATGGATATACCCGCCGGCCTGTTACCGGGCAGTTACCTGTTGAGCGCGGCAGTGCTGTATGTGTCGCTATTGCTGCTGGCCCTGTTGACGGCGCCGTGGACGAAGATCCGCGACAGCGAGGCACAGCAGGTCTATTTCGGCGCCATGGCCACGGTGCTCGTGCTGTGGATCATGCACGGCGGTATCCAGCCGGGGCTCCACTACCATCTGCTTGGCGTCACCGCGCTGACCCTGTTGTTCGAATGGCAGTTCGCGCTGTTTGCGGTGAGCGTGCTGCTGGCATTCACCACCTGGCAGGGTGCGGCCGGCTGGGAGGCCTTCGGTATCAATGCACTGGTGATGGGCGTGGTGCCGATACTGTTCACACGCTTGCTGCTGTATGCCAGCCAGCGCAGGCTGGCACTTAATTTTTTCATCTATATCTTCATCAACGCCTTCCTGGCCGGCGCAGTGTCGATGCTGCTGGCGGGGCTGGCCTCGGGCCTGGTCCAGCAACTGGCCGCCGTGCACCCCGGCAATACACTGGTGAACAATTTCCTGATGATATTGCCGATGCTGATGTTCGGCGAAGGCTTTCTGAACGGTGCGGCGCTGTCGCTGGTGGTGGCCTACAAGCCGGCCTGGGTGGCGACCTTTCATGACCGCTGGTATCTGCAGGGGAAGTGATGCGGCTCGGCTGGCGGGTCGGGAAGCGCGTTACAATACAGCCACCCTGAATCTGTCACCGGTAGCCGAACCATGACCAGCAGACTTCCCGAGTCCGACGCAGTTGCGGAAAACCTTGATCCGGTTTTCATCAGCGAGCAGCAGTTCGACCGTGCAGCCGCCTATATCAGGGGCCTGAAGCGGGGGCTGATCGATTTCCTGAAAAAACCGAAACGGGTGACCATCGTGAATTTCCCCATCGAGCTGGATGACGGTTCGGTGCAGAGCTTTCTCGGTTTCCGCGTGGTGCACAACCGCGTGTTCGGTCCGGGCAAGGGCGGCATGCGCTACCACCCGGACGTCACCATGGAAGAGGTCATTTCGCTGGCCAAGCTGATGACCTGGAAATGTGCGCTGGTCAACATCCCGTTCGGCGGCGCCAAGGGCGGCGTGGTATGCGACACCAAGAGGCTGACCGAGGCCGAACAGCGCCGCATCACGCGCCGCTTCACCTCGGAGCTGTTCGATGTCATCGGGCCGTACAAGGACATTCCGGCGCCGGACCTGTACACCAGCGAGCAGACCATGGCGTGGATCTACGACACCTATGACGTGCTGCACCCCGGGTTCAACAACCGCCCCGTGGTCACCGGCAAGCCGGTGGAGATGGGCGGTGCCTGCGGGCGTACCGAGGCCACTGGCATGGGCTGCGTGTTTGCCACCCGGCGCTTTCTGTCCAAGGCGCTGTTGCCCGACCGGCAGGAGATCGCGGGTGCGCGCGTGGCGATCCAGGGCTTCGGCGATGTCGGTGCGGTGGCCGCGCATGCCTTTTGCCGCGAGGGCGCGAGCATCGTCGCCATCAGCGACAGCCAGGGCGGCATCTATAGCGAGGACGGGCTGGACCCGGATGCCGTGGCGCGCTTCAAGACGGAGCACGGCACGGTGGTCGGTATGGCGAACACAATGACCATTACCAATGCGGAACTGCTGGAACTGGACTGCGACATCCTGATGCCGGCGGCGCTGGGCAACCAGATCCATGCCGGCAATGCACACAACATCAAGGCACGGCTGGTAGTGGAAGGCGCCAACAATCCCACCACGCCTCAGGCAGACCGGATCCTCGGGGACAAGGGTATCTACGTACTGCCGGACATTCTCGCCAACGCCGGCGGCGTGACGGTGAGCTACTACGAATGGGTGCAGAACCAGGCCAACGAACAATGGACTCAGGATGATGTCATGGCGAGGTTGAGTGAGCGCATGAATTCCGCTGTCGACACCGTGTTCAACCGCTGGCAGGCGTTCGTGGTCGGCGAGGAGAAGCCGGCCGGCCGGGTGTTGTCGGAGGAACCGGTCGTAGTGCCGGACTTCCGCACCGTGGCGCTGATCATCGCCATCGAGCGCGTGACCCGCGCCACCCTTATTCGCGGCATCTGGCCGTAGCATGTCTCTGTGTGCGGATAACGGGCGTGAACAGCCTCGCGCAGAGTCGCAGAGACCAGAATGGATTCTTCATCACAGGGGATGCTGCGTACGCAGGGGGGTTCACGCGCCATCCCTGTATTTCTGGATATGCAGGAGCGGCCGTTCCGCATGATTCCTTGCCGAAACGCCGGAATGACACCGAATCGATCCACGGTGTGACGTTCGGTTACAATACCCGTCATCAATCGCCAACCCACTACACCGACAGGGAAAAATCATGAAAATAACGCTGATCAGCGGCAGTCACCGTGAACAGGCGCAGACGCTCAAGGTGGCGCGTCACATACAACGCACGCTGGATGACGGTATTTGCGAGCAGACCGCACTGGTCAATCTCGCCGGCAACCCGCTACCGCTGTGGGACACGGGCGTGTGGGAGGGCGACGAGCAATGGCAGCAGCGGCTCGATCCCATCCGGGCGGAACTCGCGTCCAGTGACGGCTTCGTGGTGCTGGCTCCGGAGTGGCACGGCCAGGTGCCCGCCGGCCTGAAGAACTTCTTCCTGCTGTTCGGCCAGAACGAGCTGGGCCACAAGCCGGCGCTGATCGTGACGGTCTCGTCCGGCGATGGCGGGGCCTACCCGGTTGCCGAGCTGCGCATGAGCAGTTACAAGAATTCCCGTATCTGTTACCTGCCCGAGCACGTTATCGTACGTCACGTGGAGTCGGTGCTGAACGAGCAGGCGAGCGAAAACAACGCGGGTGCCGACGAATATTTCCGTGCACGCATTGCTTGGGCACTGGCTATCCTGAAGGAATATGCGGTGGCCCTGCGCCAGGTGCGCGCCAGTGGCGTCACCGCGACGGAGCAGTTCAAAAACGGGATGTAGAGGCGCCGACCCTGGATACCCGCGCCGGCCATACCGGTCGGACGGCCCTGGCAGGGGATGGCGCGCGGCGGCATTCGGCCGCATAATCCGGCGCGCAGGATGGCCTGCACTGCCCGGTCCCGGCAAGCGCAACATGTCCGACCACTCCCAATTGCACACCCTTGCCAGCGAATTGCCCGAGCCGTTATCGGGACCCGGGCCCGCCCCCGGGATCGTTGCCGCGCTCGCCGAGCAGGGCTGGTGCGTAACACCCGGTTTTCTGGCCCCGGCGCTGATCGACGCGCTGCGTCATGAACTCGAGGCTTGCTGGCAGGCCGGCGGATTTCGCCACGCCGGCGTCGGTCGCGGCGCGCAGCTGCAGGTCAGGCCGGAGGTGCGCACCGACTGCGTGCACTGGCTGGATGCGCAGGCCTGCAGCCCGGCCCAGCGCCGTTACCTGGACGCACTGGAGCGCCTGCGGCTGGCGATCAACGGTACCCTGTTTCTGGGCCTGTTCGATTTCGAGGCGCATCTGGCGGTCTACCCGGCCGGGACGTACTACCGCAGGCACCTGGACCAGTTTGCCGGAACCGGCACGCGCCGCGTGACCTGCACGCTGTATCTCAACGCGGACTGGCAGGCGGCGGACGGCGGGCAGCTGCGCATCTATACCGACCCGGATGAGCCAGGCCATGCTGAAGAGGTCCTGCCGTCGGGCGGGACCCTGGTGACGTTCCTCAGTGCGCGCTTCCTGCACGAGGTGCTGCCGGCGCGGCGCAGCCGCATGAGCATCACCGGCTGGTTCCGGACCCGCGAGTAGCATCATGTGCCGGACGAAATATTTCTCGCGCAAAGACGCCAAGGCGCAAAGATTGCAACGCCACAGAGGCCACCGGCAACACAGAGGAATCGATAACTGCAAGATGGGGTGAGCCTGCGAACCGCATCGATCGGTTTCCAGTATCGCAGGATGCACGGTTGTGTGAATTGAATCCCGACGAAAGCGGCTTTTTCCGGGGATGACCGGGTTTCATTTCCCGGTGTCCTCGGTGTTCTCTGTGGCGTGTTCTTTGTCCTGGTGATTTATTGCGCCTTTGTGCGAGCCTGTTTTTCGCGACGGGCGCTGGTACGGTCAATCCATCACCAGCACGATCTTGCCCTGCACGTGTCCGGTCTCGACCAGTGCATGCGCGGTGGCAGCCTCGTGCAGAGACAGCGTCCTCGACACCAGCGGCTTGAGCGCGCCATCGTCTATCAGAGTCGCGCAACGACGCAGTATCTCGCCCTGGTGATGACGCGCCTCGGGCAGCTCCTGAAGCATGGGTGTCAGCATCAGGGTGAAGGCGATCGACAGGTTGCGGTTGCGCGCCTCCTTCCAGTCCACGTCGGAACCCGGGTCGAGCAGGGTGACGACGTGGCCATACACGCACGTGGCGGCGAGGCTGCGACGGAAGGTTTCGCCACCCAGCGTATCGAGCACCACGTCCACACCGCGGCCACCGCTCCAGTCCAGCACGGCCTCCACAAAATCACAGTCCTGGTAGTGGATGACGTGGTCCGCGCCGAGCAGTCTGGCGAACGCCGCCTTCTCCCGGGTGCTGACGGTGGTGGCGATGCGCGCACCGACCGAGTTGGCCAGCTGGATGGCGACGTGGCCGACGCCGCCGGCGCCGGCATGGATCAGGACCGTCTGGCCGGCCTCCAGACCGGCGCGGTCGAACAGGGCTTCCCACGCCGTGATGAGCACCAGCGGCAGGGCGGCCGCAGATTCAAAGTCGAGGCTGCCCGGCAAATGCTCGGCTTCCTGTTCATCCAGTACCGTGTATTCGGCGTAGTTACCCGGTGTGCCGCCCAGTCCGCCGTGGCAGAACCATACCGGGTCACCAGGCTTGAAGCGTGTCACTGCCGGGCCGCATTCGGTGACGATACCGGCCCCGTCGCAGCCCAGGATGGCGGGATAGGCGTTGGGGAAAAACACGCCGCGCGCACGCAGCTTGGTATCCACCGGATTGATGCCCGCGGCCTTCAGCTGCACCTTGATCGCGGTCGGCATGTCGATCAGTGGCTCGGGAATGTCGACGACGCGCACTACCTCGTGCGCCGGCCCCGGTCTGATCATATGGATCGCCTTCATGGGGGATTTATAACACGTGCGGGTGGCCCGGGGTATGTCTCCGGTCGGCCGCCGGCACCGGTAAGGAACTAGTGCCGGCGGCCGTTATCAGGGGGAGATATCGGTTTCCTGAACTTATCCAGCTGGCGGTGGCCTCGACAAATGAAGAACAAGACCCGGCATATAGCTCTTTACACCACACACCTGCCACTGGCGGGTATCACCTTGCTGGTCCTGCTGCTGCAGGGCTGTGCCACCCTCGACCGGGATCAGTGCCAGGTCGCCGACTGGCGACTGATCGGCTACCAGGACGGCGTGCAGGGCAAGCCGTCCAGCATTATCGGGACCTACCGCGAGGACTGCGCCAAACATGCCATCGTGCCGGATCTCGATGCCTGGCAGGCCGGGCGCGCGCAGGGGCTGCAGGAATACTGCACACCCGCCAATGCCTTCCGCATCGGGCGTTCGGGTCACGCCTACCCGGGTGTATGCCCCGGGCCGGCTGATGCCGCGTTCGAGTCGGCCTACGGTGACGGGCGTGCGATCTACCTGGCGCGTTCCGAGGTCAAGGATACCCATGCGCAGATTCAC
>JBATJF010000060.1:0-10370 GCA_049668345.1 Gammaproteobacteria bacterium | reverse complement strand
GGTCGTGGCCACGCAAACGCAAGTCTGTATTTGACAGAGTTCGTACTTACGCTGTCAAACCCGCGTGTGGGCGCCCGGGCTCAAGGCCGGGTCAGATCCTGCCGACCTGCCTGCAACTTTTACTGGATTTGGCACTCTATAGACAGGAGTGCTAATATGGCCTCACAGTGAACAGGAGCGGAAATCACCCAATGACACACGATTTGATTGTTAAAAATCAGTCACTTGCAATTAATCTGCCAACAGGCAGCCTGGATCAGTACATCCATGCCGCCATGAGCATCCCGATGCTCAGCGCAGAGGAAGAAAAGGCATTGGCCGTGCGCCTGCACACCGAAAACGACCTCGAGGCGGCGCGCACACTGGTTATGTCGCACCTGCGTTTCGTGGTGCGCATCGCCCGCGGCTACAGCGGCTACGGGCTGGCGCTGGCCGACCTGATCCAGGAAGGCAATATCGGCCTGATGAAGGCCGTCAAGCGTTTCGATCCGGCCCATGGGGTACGGCTGGTATCGTTCGCCGTGCACTGGATCCGCGCCGAGATGCACGAGTTCATCCTGCGCAACTGGCGCATCGTCAAGGTCGCCACCACCAAGGCGCAGCGCAAGCTGTTCTTCAACCTGCGCAGCAAGAAGCAGCGCCTGGGCTGGCTGAACAGCGACGAAGTCAACGCGGTGGCCGAGGATCTCGGCGTCAAGCCGGAGACGGTCCTGGAAATGGAGTCGCGCCTGAGTGGCCATGATATCGGTTTCGATCCGCTCGGCAGCGACGATGACGAGGACAACCACTACGCACCGGCTGCCTACCTGACCAACCCCGCAAATGACCCGGCCCTGCTGCTGGAACACGCGGACTGGAGCGAGACCAGCAACATTAATCTCGCCGAAGCCCTCGACACACTGGACGAGCGCAGCCGTGCAATCCTGGAGGCACGCTGGCTGTCGGAAGACAAGACCACGCTGCACGAACTCGCCGCACACTACAATGTCTCGGCCGAGCGCATCCGGCAGCTGGAAAAGAACGCCCTCGGCAAACTCAAGAAGGCCCTGCTGGACTGAGTGCTTTAAGCCACCCTTAAGCAAACTGGTCTATGCTCTACCAGTAACGGCCCTGCGGGGCCGTTCTGGGTTATACGGTGCCGCACCGGCACCGAAGTACGCCCGCCACGGGAAGCAACGACACTTGCATACAACACGACTCAATCTTCTGGCCACGGCTTTCCTGGTGTTGTTCGCCAACCAGGCGTTTTTCAGGAACGTGGCCGCCGCCTATCCCGATACCCTGTATACGCTCGCGTTTACTGCCTCGCTGGGAATCCTGCTGGCGGGTTTCATCATGCTGCTGCTGACGCTGCTGACATGGCAGCCCGTCACCCGGGCGCTGCTGGCCGTGATCCTGCTGCTCGCTTCCGTGACGGCCTATTTCATGGACAGCTACAACGTGGTCATCGATACCGGCATGCTCCGCAATGTGGTGCAGACCGATGTCAGGGAATCCCTCGACCTGTTCGATTACCGGCTGCTGGTCTACGTCCTGTTACTGGGCGTCCTGCCGGCCCTGTTCGTGCTGCGCGTGCCGATCCAGCCCCGGCCGTTCAGGCATGAATTGTTCGCGAAGCTGAAGGTCGTCACGGTCATCGTGGTGGTCATCACGGCGCAGCTGCTGCTGTTCAGCAAGGCCTACGCGTCCTTCTTCCGTGAACACAAGCCGCTGCGCTATTACAGCAACCCGCTGACCAGCCTCTGGTCGGGCGGCAAGTACCTGGCGGAAAGTGTCCCGACGGGACCGTTGATCGTCGAGGCGCTGGGCATGGACGCCGTGACACCCCCGGGCGACAAACACCGGGAACTGGTCATCTTCGTGCTGGGCGAAACCGCTCGCGCGGATCATTTCTCCCTGAACGGCTACGCGCGGGAAACCAACCCGTTACTGGCGAAGGAAAACGTCATCAGCCTGACGGATATGCAGGCCTGCGGCACCTCGACCGCGGTCTCCGTACCCTGCATTTTCTCCAGGCTGGGCCGCTCTGACTATTCCGATGACAAGGCCAGGCACAGCGAAAACCTGCTGGACGTTCTCGCACATGCCGGTGTACAGGTGCTGTGGCGGGACAACAATTCCAGTTCCAAGGGTGTGGCGGACCGCGTGACCTACCAGGACTTCAGGACCTCCGGGAACAACACGGTATGTGACGACGAATGCCGGGACGAGGGCATGCTGGTCGGCCTGCAGGACTATATCGACGGCACCGGCAGCGGCGACATCTTCATCGTCCTGCACCAGATGGGCAATCACGGCCCGGCCTATTACAAGCGCTATCCGGCAGAATTCGAGAAGTTCACCCCGGTCTGCCGGACCAGCCAGCTGGAAGACTGCAGCAGCGAGGAAATCAGCAACGCCTACGACAACGCGATCCTGTACACGGATTACTTCCTGTCAAAGGTCATCGCATTGCTCAGGCAGAATGACGACCGCTTCGAGACTACCATGATGTATATCAGCGACCACGGCGAATCGCTGGGCGAACACGGCGTCTACCTGCACGGCCTGCCCTGGATCATGGCGCCCGACGCACAGAAAGATGTCGGCGCGCTGCTGTGGCTTGACAGCGACTTCGATGCAGCGCTCGCAGGCGCGCTGCAGGCAAACAGCGCCCGGTCCTGGTCACACGACAACATCTTCCATACCGTGCTGGGCCTGCTGGAGATCGACACCGCTATTTACGACCGGGAGCTGGATATTACCCGCCCGACACAGGCTCGAGAGCTGTCACTCGACTGACAGCAATTCGACCCCGCGAAGATCAGCCTGGCCTCGGGCGGAATCGGCTCAGCAGCTGAGCCCTGCCTTCCAGCGCATCGCACCCGGCCTGCAACACCATCCCGTTATCCCGTGCCGCACCCACCAGCACACTGTCATCCGGCCCATGGCATCACCCGGCCGGTCCTGGCCGGATTTCAGTTAAAGTGCCGGGCACCGGCCGCGAAGCCGGAACCGGATTGTTTTCGTTGTCGCCTCGTATACAGCAAGTTTATGATTAGTATGGCTATACGACCTGATAACCGGAAACATGGAGACCGCACGTGGCGCAACGCATCGCGATTGTATGGTTCAGGGAAGATCTGCGGCTGCATGACAACCCGGCACTGGACCATGCCTGCACCCATTACGAGCACGTCATCCCGCTCTATATCCACCAGCCGGACGAGGCCGGCGACTGGCAACCGGGTGCCGCCAGCCGCTGGTGGCTGCATCACGGCCTGCGCGCGCTGGACGGGCAACTGCGCGAGCAAGGCAATGCCCTGCTCATCCGCAGCGGCAGCACCAGCCTCGACTGCCTCGCCAGGCTGGCACGGGAGACCGGCGCGCAGGCGATAGTCTGGAATCGCCTGTATACACCGCAGGCCATGGCACGCGACACTGCGATCAAGGCACGGCTGCGGGAAGACGGGCTGACGGTGACCAGTTTCAGGGGCGGCCTGCTGTTCGAACCGCACGAGGTGCAAAAGGACGACGGCACACCTTACCGCGTGTTCACCGCCTGGTGGCGTAAATGTCACACCAGGGATCTGTACCAGCCCGAGCTGCCGGCACCGGCCACGCTGACCGGCCTGGCCGGTATCGACGGCATCGAGCCCGACAGCCTCGGCCTGCTGCCGCGGCAGTCCTGGGACGACGGGTTTTACCGGCACTGGCAACCCGGTGAGTTGCACGCACGCGCGCGACTCGAGCGGTTCATGGAAGACGCCGTGGCGCAGTACGACCATGCACGGGACTACCCGGCAATCGCGGGCACCTCACGGCTGTCGCCGCACCTGCACTTCGGCGAAATCAGCCCGCGCACCATCGTCAACCGTGCGCTGCAGCAGGCGAACGCACCCGGCGGCGCGGCGACGCACCGTTCGCTGGAACGGCTGATGACCGAGGTCGGCTGGCGCGACTTTGCCGCGCATATCCTCTATCACTATCCCGACAGTCTGGATACCGCCATGGACGCGCGCTTTCGGCGTTTCCCGTGGCAGCACAATTACCAAGCAGCGCTGCAGCGCTGGCAGCGTGGCCAGACCGGCTTCCCCGTCATCGATGCCGGCATGCGCGAACTCTGGCATACCGGCTGGATGCACAACCGCGTGCGCATGCTGGTGGCTTCATTCCTGGCCAAGAACCTGCTGATCCCCTGGCAGGAAGGTGCGCGCTGGTTCTGGGACACGCTGCTCGATGCCGATCTCGCCAGCAACACGCTCGGCTGGCAGTGGGTGGCCGGCTGCGGCACCGATGCCGCGCCCTATTTTCGCATCTTCAACCCGGTCACCCAGGGCAAGAAGTTCGACCCCGACGGCGAGTACGTGCGCCGCTGGGTCCCGGAGCTGGCCGCGCTCGATACGCGCTGCGTTCACGAACCCTGGAAGTCAGGGCTCGATCTGGCCTACCCCGCCCCGATGGTCGACCTGCAGGCAACCCGCATCCGCGCACTCGACGCGTTCAAGTCGTTGCGTGGCCAGGCATGAGCCGGATCATCGCCTTCCCGGCGCTGTCCGTCGCAACGCCGCAGCCGGATGATCTCCAGGCCATTGCCGGCCTGGTACACCGCGTCTGGCATCAAGGCTACGACCGCTTCCTGCCGGCTGCGCAGTGCGCCGAGCGATCGCCTGCGCTGTTCCGGGAACTCATAGCACAACGCCTGCCGCAGGCGAGCATCGCGCGCCTGGGTGATCGCATCGTCGGCTACTGCGACCACGTGGCCAACTGCATCGACGGTGTCTGGGTCGAGGAAAGGTATCGCCGCCGCGGCATCGGTGCGCGCCTGCTCGACGACCAGCTCGGGCGACTGCGCGCCACGGGCATGCCATCGGCGCAGGCCGGCTGCGAGACCTTCAATGCCGCAGCCGTCGGCTTCTTCAACAAGCAGGGCTGGTACGTGCTGGATGAAACCGTCGAACAGCTCGCCGACGATACGAATATTGCTATCATCGTGTTCGGGCACTCACTGTAGCCGGCGCCATGCGCGGGGACATCACAAAAATTCCGGTAGGGATCAGCAGCTGCCTGCTGGGTGAACAGGTGCGCTTCGACGGCGGACACAAGTACGACCGCTTCATCAACCGGCGGCTGGCCGATTTTCTCGACTTCCGGCCGTTCTGTCCGGAGGTTGCCATCGGTCTGGGCATCCCGCGCGAACCGATCCGGCTGGTCAGGACTGAACGTGGCGTGCGCGTGCTGGGCGTGAAGAACAGCGCCCTCGACGTCACCGGCCGGCTCGGCGACTGCGGCGTCAAGGTCGCACGCGGCATGGACGACGTGTGCGGTTATATCTTCAAGTCACGTTCACCCAGCTGCGGCATGGAGCGGGTCAAGACCTGGACCGAATCGGGGCAACCGGACCGCCCGGACGGTGTCGGCGCCTTTGCACAGGTCATCATGCGCGCCCATCCCAACCTGCCCTGCGAAGAGGAGGGCCGCCTGAACGACCCGGACCTGCGCGACAACTTCATCGAGCGCGTGTTCATCCGGTACCGCTGGCGGCAGCTGCTGCAACACGGCATTTCGCCGACGCGGCTGGTCGAGTTCCATACCCGCCAGAAACTGAGTGTCATGGCACACAACCAGGCGGCTTACCGCCGCCTCGGACAGCTGGTGGCAACGGCAGGCAAGAAGGGTTTCGACGACTTGTGCGCACGCTACGAAACGGAACTCATGGCAGCGATGCAGCGGCACGCCACGCGCAAGTCGCATAGCAATGTAATGCAGCACCTGCAGGGGTATTTCAGCAAACAGCTGGGGCCGGGCGATCGTGCCGAGATGAGCGGCCTGATCGACCAGTACCGGCTCGGGCTGGTGCCGCTGGCCGCGCCGCTGACGCTGATCCGCCATCATCTCCGGCATCACCCGAATGACTGGGCGCTGCAGCAGACCTACCTGGATCCGTATCCACCGGAACTGATGCCGTCCTAGTCGAGCGACTTCAGCACCTTCAGGGTGGTCTCGCGAGCCTGATCGATGCCGCTCATGATGCTGTCTGCACCGGACTGGTCGCTCCCCAGCTCCTGCCAGTGGGCGCTCCAGGTCGCGACCAGCTCGTCGGCCATGCCCGACATCGGCGCGCCCGTCACCTGCGACAGGTCGCGCACGGTCAGGATATAGGCCCAGCCGGTGCGCGGATTGCCCTTGTCGGCATCCCTGTCGTAGTGGCTATGGAACACGACCTGCTGCAACTCCCCCAGCTTGAGCAGGACTTCGAAGGCGGCCTGGCGCTGGTTGCGGTTTGCCTCGGTCTGTTCATTGCGCCAGGTGTTGTAGCCCAGGCTGGAAAGCGCGACCACCAGACTGATCAGCGCCACCGCGTTGCGGCGCAGCTGCTCGAACACGCTGTTATTGTCTGCCGTCATGACCGGTCTCCTTGCGGACAGGCTGTTAAGCCCGGCATGGAATAAACTGAGTGTAGTCGCCTCATGTTGCTTTATCTTTCGGGCCGATCCAGAAAAACGGATTGTGTGCGACCTCCCAGAGGTGTCCGTCCGGGTCGGCGAAATACCCCGAGTACCCGCCCCGGAACACCGGCTGCCCCGGCTTGACCAGGGTGGCGCCGGCGCTGACCGCCTGCGCAAGCACGGCCTCGGCATGTACGTTGTGCGCCAGCGCGACGCCGCGAAAACCGCTGCCCGCGGCGGGTACGGTGGCATCCTCGGCCAGTGCATCGTGACCGTACAGACCCAGCCAGCTGCCGTTGAGGGTAAAGAAGGCCACCGACGGTGGCGACTCCATTTGCGGAAAGCCGAGCCCGTCGCGGTATAAACGCACGGCGCGCTCAAGATCGCGCACGCCGAGCGTGATCATGCTGATTCTGGGCTGCATGCTGCCTCCATTCATGCCACCGGCGTAACGATCCGGCACGGCAATCGGGCAAACTGTTTACGGGTATTCGGGAAACACGGGCAGGTCGTCCCCGGCACACGACCACTGCGCGCGCGAATCCCAGAAGATGCGCGCCTGCGGCGGTACGGGCGGCTCGCTGTCGAGCGAACCGGCCGGCACGAGCACGCCGTCCAGCTCCGGTATCACGCGCGGCATCGGGCTGCCGCACTGCGGGCAGAAACAATTGCGGAACCGTTTCGCCTCCGGCACCCTGTAGCTGGCCAGCAGCTCGCCGCCGGTGATCCACTCGATGCTTTCCGCGGGCGACACCAGCAGGTTACTGGCATGCCCGGTACCGGTTGCCTTGCGGCAGCGCGAGCAGTGGCAGTGATAGAAACGCAGTACCTCGCCCTTGATGACATAGCGCAGCACACCGCACAGACAGCTGCCACCTGCTTCAATATGCGACATGCAGGAATCCTCTACCGTGGTGAATGTGAAACTGCCGTGGGCTAGCACAGCGGCTTGCCTGCGCAGGCACCCCCTGTGACTGCGATACCGGACATGCGGCAATGCGGCATGTGACCGCACCGCCCGCACGGTGCCGGCCCGGGTTCGTCGGCGCGGCTAGAGCCATTTCTTGCGTTTGAAATACACGAGCAGCAGCAAGGTTATCAGGATAAAGCCCACCCATATCACCGGGTATGCCCAGTGCCACTTCAGCTCCGGCATGTAGTCGAAGTTCATACCATAAATCCCGGTGAGAAATGTCAGCGGTATGAATATGGATGCAAATACCGTCAGCACCTTCATGATTTCATTCATGCGGTTGCTGATGGTGGAATTGTAGATGTCCATCAGGCCCGTCATCATGTCCCGGTAGGTTTCAAATGCATCCGTCACCCGCATCACGTGGTCATGGACATCCCGGAAATAGATCAGGGTACTGTCGCTGATCAATTCCGAGTCAGATCGCAAAATCCCGTTCAGCAAGTCCCGCAAGGGTGCGGATGAACGGCGCAGGAAGATCAGCTCGCGCCGGATGCGCTGGATATTCGCCAGTGTTGTGGTATCGGGCGTGGCCAGCAAATCATCCTCGACCGACTCGATTACCTTGTCCAGGTAATCCTGCAGGGAGAGGTACAGGTCGACGACCGTGTCGAGGATCGTGTAGGCCAGGTAATCGGCGCCCATACTCCTGAAACGCCCCTTCTGGTTGCGCAGCCGGGCCTTGATCGGTTCGAAGATGTCATCCTGCTTTTCCTTGAACGTAAAGACGTAGTCATTGAGGATCAGGACGCTTGCCTGCTCGTAGTTCACCGACACCCCGTCTTCCGCGGAGTACACTACCTTGAATACCAGAAACAGGTAGTCGTCGTATTGTTCGAACTTGGGCCGTTGATGGGTATTCAGTATATCCTCGAGCACCAGGGGATGAATATCGAACTGCTGACCGATGGCATCTATCAGCTCCACGTTGATCAGCCCCTCGACGTTGACCCAGGTAACCGAGTCGGTATTCCGGTACTGGGTGATGTCCTCTATCGAATGAGCGACATGCTCCTTGCAGCGTTCCCTGGTGTAGTCGACAACCGATACCCTGGTTTCGGTCGCCAGCACCTCACCGACGTGAATCAGCGTGCCGGGCGGCAGGCCGGACTTGCTGGATACACTGCTCGACGTTTCGGCCATGTACTGATTCTCCGGTATTTGCACGGCTGGCCAACCGTGCCAGGCGCGATTGTGACGACTGACAGTACTATATTTGCTGTTGACGGGCGTGGCAATTTTGCCGGCGCCGGCGGCGGTATCCGGCAGCCCGCCGGGCTAGTGCAACAACGGCAGGTAATGGTCGACCAGCAGGATGGCGAAGATCGCCATGAGATACCAGATGGAATAGCCGAAGGTCTTCATGGCGACGTCCTTGCCCTGCATGAGCTGGATTGCGTAGCGCAGAAAGCCGATACCCAGCAACAGCGCGCCAGCCAGGTAGAAATAGCCGCTCATGTGCATGGCAAACGGCAGTACGCTTACCACCAGCAGCATGATGGTGTAGAGCAGGATCTGCAGTCGCGTGAACGGGATACCGTGCGTCACCGGCAGCATCGGGATATCCACCTTGGCATACTCGTCACGCCGGTGGATGGCCAGCGCCCAGAAATGCGGCGGCGTCCAGATGAAAATGATCAGGAACAGCAGCAGGGCGTGCGGGTCTACCGTGTCGGTCAGTGCGGCCCACCCGAGGACCGGTGGCGCGGCACCGGCGGCACCGCCGATGACGATATTCTGCGGCGTCGCACGCTTCAGGTACATGGTATAGACGATGGCGTAGCCCACCAGTGAAAAAAATGTCAGCACCGCCGTCAGGGAGTTGATGAACACCACCAGGATCACCATCGACAGGGCCGCAAGCAGCACGGCGAACACCAGGGCACCGGTCTGGGTGATCTCGCCCTGTGGCAGCGGACGCCGGCTGGTGCGCGCCATGCGCGCATCCTCGCGCGCGTCCAGCACGTGATTGATCGCCGCGGCCGCGGAGGCCGCCATGCCAATACCGAGGTTGCCCAGCAGCAGGATGTCCCAGGGCACCATGCCGGGCGGCTGGGTGGCGAGGAACATGCCGACCATGGCGGTAAACACGATCAGCGCAACGACCTTCAGCTTGCACAGGCCCAGGTAGCTTTTTACCAGCGTCATCATGTGCGTTGCTTCAGCCGATCCTCGAGAATTTCAGCAGCTTGCGCAGGTCCTTGAGCATGCCGGCGGGATTGGCGTCCGGCCCGTAGTACATCATGAGATTACCGAGCGGATCGATGAAGTACACACGTTCGGCCGTTTCCATACCGGCACCGTCGATGGCAAAGAACGGCGCGATCTGCCCGGCCTGCGCGGCTGACACCGGTACCACGGCCAGGTCGCGGTATTCATCGGCGAGCCGCAAAGCCAGCTCCTGCGGTACGGCATCGCCCTGCAGCAGAAACAGCGTCTGCACCCGCTTCATGTTCTCGTTCTGGGCAATCCTGATCTGGCGCATCTTGTACAGGCTGTCGATGCACACCGCATCGCAATCGGCATCGCCGATATACAGCAACGTCCACATACCCTGCAGGAAATCATTCAGCGGACGCTCACCCGCCTGCAACCCGTCCGGCATCTGCAGCGGCCTCGCCGGGTGCACCAGGCTGCCCTGGTTGGTCATGCCTTCCGGACGCCAGCCGCCATCACCGCCCTGGTGCATAATCCAGGCGACGAAGGTTGGCGCCAGGAAAATCAGTCCGAGCACCACGAGCGCCTGCCGCGAGGTCAGGAATCCGCGCTGTCGCCACCGGCTGCGCCGGGCCTCGGGCGAAATGTTCTCATCTTGCCTTTTCATTGCACATCCACACCGTTATTGCCAATTCGTTTCGTGTTCACACCGATATAGATCAGCACCAGCACCAGTGCCAGCGTCAGCCATTGCATGGCATAGGCCCGGTGCTTGTCGGGCGTCACACCATACACCGGTTTCCAGTCGCGCA
>JBATJF010000059.1:0-9053 GCA_049668345.1 Gammaproteobacteria bacterium | reverse complement strand
AGCGACCGCCGGCCCGGACGCCGCGCTGCCTCGTGGCCTGGCCGGTGATACCACGACCGGGATGGGACTGTACCTGGCCAACTGCACGGCCTGTCACGGCAGCACGGGCCAGGGCGATGGCCCGCGTGCCTACTTCATCTTTCCGCGACCGCGCAACTTCCTGCTTGCCGAGAACCGGACCCGCCTGAACCGTGCGGTACTGTTCAGTGCCATCCGTCTAGGCGTACCGGGCCGGGAGATGCCGGCCTGGAGCAAGGTCATGAACGACCAGCAGATCGCGGACATCACCGAATATGTGTACCAGACGTTCATCACCGGCGACACACAGGCTGCCGACACACAGACGGGAATACACTGAGATGTCCCTGCGCTACCTCCTGTTACTCGCATGCTGCCTTGGCAACGTCGCACTGGCGGAAGACCGCGATACCATGGTCGATACTGAGGCGCTCATGCAACAGGCACAGACCGCCTTCGACCAGGCCGACATTGTCAACGCCATGGTACTGTACCGACGGGCCGCCGAGGCCGGTCATGCACCGGCACAGGCCCGGCTTGCCTATCTGCTGGACAACTCGGAGGCGAACGAGGAAGCCGTGAGCTGGTACCGCATGGCCGCCGAGCAGGGTGACGCCGAGGGGCTCTTCGGCCTGGCACACATGTACGCCGCCGGTGAGGGTATCGAGAAGAACCCTCAGGAAGCGGTCAAAGGGTTCACGCTCGCCGCCCAGCAGGGACATGCACAGGCCATCCGGGTGCTGGCCCAGGCCTATGAAATGGGCGAACTGGGACTGAAGGTGAACTACGCGCAGGCCGTTTCCTGGCTCAATGCCGGCGTCGCGGCACAGGATGCCTGGTCCATCCGGCGCCTGGCGCGTGCCTACCGCATGGGCGAACTCGGCCAGCGCATCGATACTGAACAGGCGGCGTTCCTGGAAGGCCGGCTGGTACACCTCTCCAGGCAACCCGCGAACACGCCATGAACCGGCACGCCGACAGATATTCGCGCTCGTCCCGGTTCGCGACCCTGCTACTGTGCGCCCTGCCGCTCACACCGGTCCTGGCGGCCGACGTCTTCAATGGCAAGACGATCTACCAGACCTACTGCGAGGCCTGCCATGGCAGCACCGGCCAGGGCGAAATGCCCGGCACACCCAATTTCACGCGCGGCCAGGGCCTGCTGCAACCCGATCTTGCCCTGTTCAACCGAATCAACGACGGCAAGAATGCCATGCCGGCCTTTCAGGGGATCCTGGACCACCAGGAAACACTGGATGTCATCACCTATCTAAGAACGTTCTTTTAAATGAAACCATCGACACTGAAATGGATTGCACTCGGTGCGGCCTTGCTCGCCGCGCTGTCCGCCTGCTCCGATTCCGGAGAGCTGCCGACTGAACAGGAACCCGTCACGACCACGGAAAACGCAAGCCCGCCCCCCCCGCCCGTGGTGCGCGACAGTTTCGAGGTGGGCGATGACGTTTATGTCCGCTCGCTGGCTATCGACGCGGACGGCAATGCGCTCTGGGTAGGCACCTCGACAGGCGTGCTGGAAATCGATCTTGGCAACCACGAACTGCGCAATACCTTCACCCGCAAGGACGGCCTGGCGAACGAATACGTGTTCGCCATCCTCGTCGACAGCCAAGGCTACAAGTGGTTCGGAACCAATGCCGGCGGCACATCCAGGTACCGCGACGGCAAGTGGGACGTCTACTTCCCCATGCACGGCCTGGCGGATTACTGGATCTATTCCTTTGCCGAGCAGAAGGATGGGCCGCTGTGGATCGGTACCTGGGCCGGCGCCAACAGCGTCGACCTGGATACGATGCAGTTCAAAACCTACGTCAGCGAGCTGGTCAACGAATGGGTCTATGCCATCGATATTGATTCGCAGGACCGGGTATGGTTCGGCACCGAGGGTGGCATCAGCCTGTTCGACGGCAAGGACTGGCGCCACTGGACACACGCGGACGGCCTCGGGGCGGAAAATACCGGCAACCACCCAGCCAGCCCGAATACCGGTCTCGGCACCCGTTCCCGCCACGACCTCGGTGTGTTGCTCGCCGGCAAGGAAACCTACAACCCGAACTACGTGTTCTCCCTGGTCGTCGATGACAGCGACCGGGTCTGGGCCGGTACGTGGGGCGGCGGTGTCGGTGTCTACGACGGCAACCGGTGGCGCAACTACACCACCAGCGACGGGCTGGCGGGCAATATCGTGTACAGCATTGCGATCGCCATCGACGGGGTGTACTGGTTCGGCACCAATCACGGCCTGTCGCGGTATGACGGCCAAACGTGGATTACCTATGACCGCCACACCGGGCTGCTGGATGACAATGTCTATGCCATCACCACGTCAGCCAATGGCAATATCTGGGTGGGCACCCGGCGCGGTGTCTCACTGCTCGGCAACAAACAATAGCGACATGCGCAACGGGACTGATCGATGACCACATTCAAGACTGCAATACTGGTCACCGCCGTCACCGGCGTGGCACTGGCCGCCGGCTATTACGCGGGATCGCGCAACAGCGCGCAGGACACCGTCGGCAACGCCGCTGTCGAGGCCGGTGCAGCCCAGGAACTGCCGGCAGGCAGCACACCGCAGGCCGGCACCGCGCAAGCACCCTACCATGGCCTCGACACCGTCGGGCACACCGCCCCCCAGGCCCCGGACGCCCTGCCCCCGCAGTCCGGGCAGGCGCACCTGAACCTGAACGTCGATCCCGACGCGAAATTCACGCACTTCCGCGTCGGCCAGCGCAATGTCAAACGCATCATGGCGGACGGCGACACCATGTGGGTCGGGACTTCCGGAGGAGCTATCCGCTACAACCTGAAGACAGACGATTACCGGCTGTTTGATCTCCGCAGCGGCCTGCTGGCCAACGGCATCTTCTACATCGGCAAGCTGCAAGACCGTATTGCGCTGGGGACCTATGGCGGTGGCTTGTCCGTTTACGATGAACAAAAGGACAAATGGGATATCTACAACATTCCACAGGGCCTTGGTGATGCCTTTGTCTACGATGCCCTGGAAATGCCCAATGGTGATATCTGGATCGCCACCTGGTCAGGTGCCAATCGGGTGCGAGGTGGCGCGCTCGATGACCGTGACAAATGGGATCTGTATACGGTGGAGAATACCGATGGAGGCTTGCCGAATGACTGGGTCTACGGTCTCGCCCGGGGAAAGAATGGTGAAGTCTGGATGGCCACCGAAGGCGGCCTGGCCCGCTTCAAGGACGGTAAATGGAGTAACTGGAATCATGAAAAGGGACAGGGTGCCCCGTATGAACTGGTGAAAGACCACATCCAGTTCAAGAATGACCCGGCGCAATACTCGAAACATCATACCCGGCAGAAATCCGAAATGGGTTTGCAGGATGTCGATGTTGCCTACAACCCTAACTACATTGTCGCATTGCAGGTAGACGGGGACGGTACCGTGTGGGCCGGCACATGGGGCGGTGGCCTCGCACGGTTCGACGGGACCACCTGGAAAAACTACACCATGGCCGACGGCCTGCCGGCCAATCATGTATTCTCACTCCATCAGGATCCGGAAGGCCGCATATGGGTTGGCACCAGCAATGGCCTGGCCATCCTTGGCGATGACAAGTTCCAGGTATATACGACCGCTGACGGTCTGTTCTCGGACATCGTATTTTCAATAGCCAACGCGAATGATGGCAGTGCCTGGATCGGCAGCTTCGGGGGTGTAGCCCGCATTGCACAGCTGCCATAAAATGGCAGTCTGATTCCGCAAGACTTTAATGAACACTGCCTGTCAGGCATTGCTTGGCGGCCTGATAATGAATGGAATGCACGCGCTCTTACACATTCCCGTCCTGCTGAAAGTCGCTGCCAGATGCATGTTGCCTGCACTGGTTTTAATGGCAGGCAATCCGCTACAGGCACAACAGGAACCCGCCACTGACGATGTGCAGGAGATGGGCAAGGCCGCCTACAACTACTATTGTTACCAGTGCCACGGCTATGCCGGTGATGCACGTACACTCGCAAGTTCTTTCCTGGACCCAAAGCCAAGGAATTTTTCGGCGACCGATCCCGACATCCTCAGCCGGGACCAGATGACCGAAGCCGTTACTCACGGCCGGTCCAGTACGGCCATGACCAGTTTCTCAAGTGTATTGAATAGCGATGAAATCAGTGCGGTAGTGGATTACATCCGCGCAACGTTTATGCAGAACAGTAAACCGGAAATTAACTACCATACCCCCGAGAACGGCTGGGAGCGGCATGATCGCTACCGGGACGCCTTCGCGTTTGCGAGTGGTGAAATACCGCTGGATACTGAATGGGCGGACCTGACACCGGCACAGCAACACGGGAAACAGCTCTTTATGCAGTCCTGTATCAGCTGCCATGATCGTGCGCGGGTAATGAACGAGGGTGCCGTCTGGGAACTGCGCGCCCTCTCCTGGCCAAGGAAACATTACACGCATACTGCGCCGGTAGACACGACCAGCGGTGCATCACCCTATGCCCTGCATGACCGGCCGCCTGCAATGAACGACCTGACGGCAGCCGGGCAACGCGGGGAGCGTCTCTACCAGGAAAACTGCGCGTTCTGTCATGCGGCAGACGGCACTGCCCGCAACTGGATCGGCAGTTTCATGGAACCCAGACCCCGCGACCTGACCGGAGACAAGATTACCGGCATGGGCATCAAACGACTGAAAACGGTCATTATGGAAGGCATCGATGGCACCTCGATGCCCGCATGGAGGCATGTTCTCGACGAAGACCAGGTCGCTGACATCGTCGAGTATGTCCGGCATGTCTTTCAGGATACTGGCACGACCGGGCAGCCCTGAATGATTCACCGCCTGCCGGCACACGGGGCTGCCAGCCGGCAGACCCGTTTCAGGACGGGATTACTGGCTGTTGCTCACCATGTGCTCTACTGCAGCGGCAACATCATCTGCAGAACAATCTGCACAGGCACCCTTTGGCGGCATGGCGCCCTTGCCGTTGGTGGCACTGGCAACCAGTGCATCCATACCCGATGCGATGCGAGGTGCCCAGGCCGCTTCTGAACGTTGATTTCCATCACCATAATCTCCGGCAACTGCAGTAAACAAACCGGCTCCTCAGCGGACACAAAAACCTGGCATCTGAACAGGATATCGAGGCATTCCAATCCGGACCGGGATTTACTGGCACTATGTGAAGCACACTTCACACCACATAGTTGTTCTCAGTAATAACTATCCTGTACCGATTGTCATGTCGCGCTCGTTATTCGCGTATTTTTTCACCCGTGTTGATTTCCACGATCCTGATTGTAAAAAAGCATGGGGGCAATTAATGAGGGGGAGAAGATGCCCCCCTGCAACGAAAACCGATCACTTACAGAAATATTCACGCACGTTGACTGTCGAGCCGCGCACCAAGTGCAACCACGTCCGCCAATTCAATATATTTTCTTGAGAGTCTTACGAAACCTTTTTTCTCAAAATCCTTGAGATGCCGACTGATAACTTCCCGTGCCGTTCCCAGTTCACGGGCCAGCTCACGATGTGATGCCTTGACACA
This sequence comes from Gammaproteobacteria bacterium, assembly GCA_049668345.1. GTDB lineage: Bacteria > Pseudomonadota > Gammaproteobacteria > UBA9214 > UBA9214 > UBA9214. The sequence continues at coordinate 3,485 of JBATJF010000059.1, read as the reverse complement.
GTCAGATTCTGACCTGTTCTCCAGCAACCACCTGGCCAGGCGACCTTCCACATTGCGCATACCCTGGGTTTCCAGGAGCATGAGCATTTCATGGAATCGTCCGCTCATTTCCGCACAAACATATCGACGGAATTCCGTGGACTTATCGAATGCAGCGTAAAAGTCGTTCTTTGGAATCAATACAATACTGGTTTCAGTTTCTGTAATCGCATTGGCAATGTATTTTCCGCCCGTTAACAGTGTCGATGCGGTGAGACTGCAGCACTCTCCACTATGCAGGTGGTAGAGCACCATCTCCCTGCCGTTTTCGAAAACCTTGCAGATCCGGATCGCGCCTGACTGCACAAGAATAAAATTCCTGCATCTATCTCCGCCGATAATTACCGGGGTGTATGCGGGATGTGTGACCACCTGTGCACGACCGGCAACTTCTAGCCATGCCTGCTCATCCACTGCCTTCAAACCCGGAAAGGTGTCCAGCCATGCAGGTAATCCACTCATCTCAGCCTCCTCCGCATTGACGTCCATCCTGGCGGTGGTTCGTTTGTATAAATGGGACTCTTGTCCCAAGTTATGTTATTTGGTACTCTACTCCCAACATCTGCTAGAGTCAAGGCGTTCCCGGGATGCCTGCCAGGACCTGATAGTCCTTTACCGGCACCCCTCATGTATGCCTTTTTATGCTGTTTTTAATAGGTTTTGAGTGTATGACTGCTCCGGATAAAGCTCTAAGCGCCGCTGTTTTACGGATACTGCGCGCCCTCATACGGGTGCTGCTGCGTTATGGGATGCCGTTTGACGGCTTTACTGAACTCGCGAAGCGGGTCTATATCGAGGTTGCCGTGAGGGATTTTGAGATACCCGGGCGAAAGCAGTCCATTTCACGCATCTCCACACTCACCGGGATATACCGACGTGAAGTTTCCCGTATCATGGAATTACCGGAAATCGATGATTCAGACGTCACCGCGCGACATAATCGTGCAGCCCGTGTCATCGGTGGCTGGCTGCACGACCCTGACTACACGGATGGAAAAGGCCAGGCACGTGTTCTCGAACTGGCCGGTGACATGCCCAGTTTCAGCCATCTGGTACGCAAGTACAGCGGTGATATTCCTAGCCGGGCGATTCTTGATGAATTAACAAGAGTGGGAGCCATCGAACAGGACAAGCAGGGGAAGATCCACCTGTTATCACGCGCCTATGTACCAAGGCACGGCGAGGCGGACATGCTTGCGATACTCGGTATTGATACCGCGGATTTTCTCTCGACCATCGACCACAATCTTCAGCATGCAGAGACGGATAACAGACTGCAACTCAAGGTTGTTTATGACAACCTGCCGGAAGAAGCCATTGAGGAATTCAAGACACTCGCCAGCAGACGTGGCCGGGACTTGCTCGAGGAATTCAATACCTGGCTTGCGGCACGTGACCGGGATTCAAACCCGGACAGTGAAGGAACCGGCCGTGTGCGTGCCGGTCTTGGCGTTTACTATTTTGAAGAAGATTCCAGCGAGAGGCCACAATCATGATACACACAATCTTGCGCAAGATAATGACTGCCATGGCAGCCGCCGGCCTGGTCTCATGCGGTGGCGCCGGCTCCGGCCTGTTTGCCGGCGGGGGTATCAGTGGCACCGGGCTGGGCACGATTACGGCCTTTGGCAGTGTCGAAATCAATGACATCCGTGATTTCACAACCGACGCAAATACGCAGTTTTTCCTTGATGATGATCCAGTCGCTGATCAGGCGACGCTGGAGGCGCTGCTATGCGGCGGTGTGCCTTGCGTAGCAACGAACCCGGGCATGGTTGCGCGGGTGGACATTGGCTCCGACGTGAGTGCCGATTTCACGTCCGGCACTGCCATTACTGTCAATGCATTCAATCTGGTCAAGGGTCCGGTGACCGGGATCAACCCGCTCCAGGCACTGGAGCAGACTCTGCTTGTCACCGGCGATACCGTGCTGGTCAATGTGCCAGGAAACGATCTTGCCAATCTGCAGCTCAGCGATGTCGTGGAAGTGAGTGGTTTTGATAACGGCAATAATGCCATCCAGGTCACCCGCCTCGAATTCAAGGGCGCCAACAATACGGGTACCCTGGTGTGGAAGCTGGCCGGTAAGGTCACCGCGACAGCCGCAGGTGAATTCAATATTGGAACCCAGCGCGTCGTGTTGAACGGCGTCGTGGCGCGTGACTGCGCCGGACCCGTACCTGCCGTTGGCGAACTGGTCGAGGTCAAGGCGGCTGAAGATCCGGGCTTTGCAGCGGGTGGCGATACACTGGATACGGCGACCGATGTGGAATGCCAGGTGCCGGGCCTGGGTGTACCGCCAGGTACGGCAGGTACTGTCCTCGAAGCCGAGGTCGAGGGCCTGGTGAATGCGCCGGCCTGTGCGGGAGGTGATTTTGAAGTGGGTGGTCAGTGTGTCGCCTTGCTCCCGACGACCCTGTTCGAAGATGGGGACGTTGGGGACATCGTGATCGGCACAAAGCTGGAAGCCGAAGGCGACCTGAATACCACCAACGGCGTACTGACTGCGGACAAGATCAGGTTCCGTGAGAACCGGGTCCGCATCGAGGGGCCCGTGAACGTACCTGCCGGAGGCGTGGGTGGATCATTCACCATTCTGGGTAATGCCATTGCCGTTAATACGACATCACTGACAGAAGACAATGATGATCTTATCAACAATCCCGCGAACTCCGGCAATCGCCAGATTGAGGTGCGCGGTTACGTAGACAGCAATGGCAACGTGTTCGCGACCGAACTGCGTGACCGTGGCCCGGGTGATGCGGGCGATGTTCGACTGCGCGGCCCGACGACAGATACCTGTGATGGGAACGTTGATACGGAACTGACGATCCTGGGCGTGACTGTCGACACCGACTCCATACCGGCCAACCCGCCCGCATTATACTTCAACGAGACCGTAGAGCCGGCAGTGCCGCTGGCAGATGACGATGCACTCTGTGCATTGATAAGCGTGGGCTCCAACGTCGAGGCTGAGGGAGGAGTATTCACCAGCGCCCCGCCGAGAATTGACGATGCCGAGTTGTACAGTATCGAGGACCTCTAGGCAGCAGAAAAATAAGGCAGTAGCCATGTGATTGCATGGCTACTGCCGTTACCTGCTTTAACTCTTTTTCAGAATAACGGGGCAGCGTCGCTCCGCTGTTCTGCGCGGCCAACGGCCGCTTGTCGAACTCAACCAATTAGATACGTCGGGAGTTCGAACCTCTGGTGAACCGATAAGTCAAAAGACCCGCACAAGGCGGGTCTCGGTTGTTTTGTGCGCGACCAGAACGAGCGCAGCGAGTTCAGGAAGTACTTGATGAAACGCCGCAGGCGGTTCTGAAGTGCCCGGAGAGATTACTCGCCCCTTTGGGGCTCGCCCTGCGGGTCGTCGCCGCTGAGCGGCGACGTTCTTCGCTCCCTGCGGTCGCTCGTCGAACTCAACCAATTAGATACGTCGGGAG
>JBATJF010000058.1:0-3802 GCA_049668345.1 Gammaproteobacteria bacterium | reverse complement strand
ATGTTAAGGAGAAGGTGAGACCGGGAACCGGTCGAGAAACTGGCCTGGGCCCAGTGCGGGAACGGCCATGAGATGCGCTCCTGTCCCAATAGTCGGTGCAGGGCGCACCCCGCGCAGGGTTGCCGGTGCGTAAAACGCACCCTACGTCTGCATTTGTTACTTTTCCGTGTTCTTCCGTGTGGTTCCGTGGCCATTATCATCGCGCATGAGATGCGCTCCTACTCCAATTAGACGGTGCAGGGTGCACATCATGAACCGTTGCCGGTGCGTAAAACGCACCCTACGCCTGCATTTGTTACTTTTCCGTGTTCTTCCGTGTGCTTCCGTGGCCATTTTTCTTTTCACGTCTCACGTCTCACCCCAACTCTGCCGCAGCTACCAGCGGTGCGTAAAACGCACCCTGCCGTACCGGTACGGCCTATTGCGCGGCAAATTCAAAACGGTCGAATACCGGGCTGTCGTAAACGCGCCGGCCGGCACGCACGCTGATCTCGCGACCACCGACGTCGATGCTCAGTTGCCGGCCGAACTCGTACATGCCTTTTGCCGCCAGCAGCGTGGCGTTCACGCGCTCTTCCTCGATGGCAGGCATGAACAGCGCCGGCAGTGTCCCGGCATCGGGCTGGTCCGGCAGCGTACAGAATACCGCGCCGACGCCGCTCGCCAGCAGCTGTACACCGGTTTCCATACCGCCCTGCGGATGCACGCGGATCGCGCGGATAATGGCCAGCCGCAGCAACGGCTGGTCGCCCTGCGACTCCAGTACGCCGAGCAGATCGCCGACGCGCGCATCGCCGGCACCGCCCTCTTCCCAGGACAGCTTCATGCCGCTCGCGCTGCTGTCGATCACGCGGCACTGCACGGGTTCGGGTTTGGCAGGCTTGCTGCCGGCAGTGGTCCTGCCGGCCGCGCGCAACAGGTAGGCGTGTATCTGCCCGAGGCCGTTCAGCAGACTGATGTAGCGGCCGTCTCCCTGGCGCGGTTCGCGCCGGCGATCGGCGGACAGGTCTTCCGGCAACAGCCGGCGCAGCACCATGGCCTCCGGACTCTGCATGCGCACCCCGGCGGGCGTCCTGGCCAGCTGCGCGCGTATCGCCTGCAGGGCCGGATTCGCATCGAGCAGGTAGGCATCCTGCAGGCTGGCCGGGGAATCGAGCCGGGTGCACGGTACCGGCAGGGCGTCGGCGTGCAGGTCGACGAGGAACAGACCTTCACCCGCCCCATCCCAGCTGTTGCCGGGCACGATGCGGCATTTGTCGGCATGCCGCAGCAGCACATCGAACAGCAGGCTGGCCTCGCCTTCCTCCAGGCGCGCCGGGTCCGTCAGCGCCAGCAGCATGCCGGCATGGTAGTAACCCGCGCTCGTGGTCGCAGCAGCGTCATCCTGCACGACCACCCCCAGCAGCCCGAAGCGGCGCGCCAGGCGGTAGAGCTGGTGCGTCTCGGCAATCAGCGAGGGCTGTGCGGCGCGGTAAAACCGGAAGCCGTCCATCAGCACCCAGGCCATCTGTTGCAGCGTGCGGTGCAGCGCATGACCCAGCTGCGGGTGCGGCTTGTCCTTGCCGCTGACGGCATACAGGTCCGCAACGACCAGCTTGTAGCCATTGGCCTGGCTCATCAGCAGGCGGCCAATGCCGTCGATGGCCTCCTTGCGGCGCGCCCGCGCGAGATTCAGCTGACCGAGCTGCAAGGGATCGACGGTGTGAAACAGCCGCTGCGTCGTGACCCGGTAGGCCTCGAGCAGGACCAGGCGCGCCTCGGCAGCGTGTTTCTGCTCATTGAGCCCGTCCAGTCCGCCGCATACCAGGCGCAGTGTTTCGACCACGTCCAGGAGCGGCAGGTCATCCAGCCATTCGCGCAGGCGCACGACGTCCGTCTCCACGGTCGGATCCGTGTAGCCATGCTGTACCGGCAGGGAAAGCTTCAAGGGTTCCATCGCGTAACTGCCGACCGCACCGGGCTACAGCCGGCCCGTGGTATTGATCAGGAAGGTACCGTCCGGCCGCGCCGGCACCATCGCCTCCAGCAGGCCGCGGGTGTCGGTATCGAGCCCGGGGCCGGGGGCAAGCTGCAACCGGACCGTATAGCGGCCATCGGGTGTGAGCGTGATGTCACCGGACGCGCCCAGTGTGCCGCCACGCATGACGCGCGCGACCACGTCCTGGCCGTTGTTTTCGATGGCGAACTGGATATCCCCCAGCGGCAGTTGCAGGGGTGCCAGCAGCGCTGCCGCCTGCCAGTCGAGCAGGCCATTGACGTCCTGTGCCTGACTGTCGCGCAGCACGATACTGTCCAGCTGCAGTGTCAGCTGCCCGGAACTGGAAACCGCGATGGGTGAAAAGGTGCTGAGCAGGCGATCCGGTTGCAGTTGCAGGTCGACATCACGACCGACAATCGTGCCATTCGGGGCAATGCCGATGCTGGCGTGGCCCCGATGCCCGGGATGCTGCATATCGAGGCGATACTCCAGCCGGCCGCGCAACAGTCCCGCGGGACTGAAACGCCAGCCCACCGGGCCGAGTTCGTTGCCCTGGTAGTCCAGGCGCCCGGCCTGCCCGGAAAACAGTGACCCGGTCACGGCCTGGATCGTGAGTCCATCGACCTGGCGCCCGATGGCGCCGGTCAGGCGTTCGACCGGAAACGTCAGCAGCAGGATCGGCAGGTAGATGGCAATACCGATCGCGATATAGCGCCAGGTACGCCTCACAAGCCGGGAGCCTGCAGGGTCAGCCGGGCATTCACCCTGCCTGCCGCATCGGCGACACGCTCCATGCTGACCGTGTCGGCGTTGACACCATATTGTTCGGCGAGGCTGCCGAGCCACTGGACAAGCTGATCGAACGACGCGTTCTCCAGCCACACCCTGACACTGTTGGCGCCTTCCGGCTCGACCCGCTTCAGGGCACTGGCCAGCCCGCCGGCGCGGGCGGTGCTGTCGGCCAGCGACAGCAGGGACTGTCCGCGCAGGCCCTGGCCTTCTGCACCGCTGCTCTTGAGCTGTGCCAGCAGCTGCGCGCTTTCCTGCATCCACACCGCGGTGTCGCGCTGCCCGGCGACATTATCCCGCAGCTCGAGATAGCCGCCGCGCAGCGGTGACCAGATCAGAGCGTACAGGAGCAGCAAAGCGACCAGCGCGGCGGCGGCCATGACCATCAGCCGTTCGCGCGGGGCGAGACTCTCCAGCCAGGCCTTCATGTTCCCGTCCCCTGGATACGCAGGCGGCTTTGCACGCGCTGGTCGTCACCGGTGGTGGCAGACTGGATTTCAACTTCCAGCCCGCCACTGCCGGCGAGTGCCTGCTTGAGCTGGTCGAGCGACTGCAGGTTGGGAATCTTCAGGTCAAGGTCGAGCCGTCCGGCACGAAAACTGATACCGTCCAGCTCGACGCCCTGGACGTCCTTCAGGACCGATCCGGTCTTGCCCAGCAGGGCCAGGAAGTCCGCACCTGCGTTACCGCTACGCTGCAGCCGGTCGAGTTGCTGCTGCATCTGCACGCGCGGATTGACTACCCGCTGGGTGCCGGGCATCGCGGTACGGAAGGTTTGTTCGATCTGCGCCTGCAGCTGTTCGCTCTCGCCGCTGAGCCGGTAGTAGTCAACGCCCATCGCGAGCAGACTGATCAGGATACCGGACAGCAGCAGGGCCGCGGTGGCACGCCACGGCTTCCATACCCGTGACCAGTCGCCCGACCGGCTGTAGGCGCCTTGCAGCAGGTTGATCGAGCGGCTGTCCAGTCCCTGCGCGAACATGACCAGCGGATCGTCGCTGTAGTATTCCTCGATGACCTCGCCCGGGTAAACAT
>JBATJF010000057.1:0-11271 GCA_049668345.1 Gammaproteobacteria bacterium | reverse complement strand
GGAAGCTCGCAGGCAAGTTGCGCATTGTCGTCCGTGCCAGGAACGGTGCCGTCAGGACATGCCTTGAATCTGTCATATGTAACCCTGAAGTAGCTATCAGCTGTCCGCCAACCGTTCTGCGGATTTTGCTGATCAAAATATCGGTATCTAAAGCAGGTGCCCGGCGCGGTACACTGGTTTCCCGTTAATATTGACTCGAACTCGTATTGATAGCGGCAACTCGACGCGGGCGGTGGATAGGGGGTATTCGCGCACCCTATAAAACAGCGCTCGGCTTTAAAGTCGTACAGCTTGTTGAATGCATCGGCAAAACCAGAGCCATATTGCATAACAGGATTTCCATAGCTACATGGCCAGGGAGGGTCTGCGGCACGCCATACGGGAACACCGGAGAACGCATATCCTGAATACATGGCTATCAGCATAAAGGTACAGATCGAAACAATAATCTTGTTCATTCAAAGAACCGGTCCTTGCTCATTACCCGCGCTGTATGCCGGTTTCCCGACAGGCAGCACGTTAAGGGCCCGATACAGTCGTGCGCCACTACAACACTCGACCTTCCCATCGGGTTCGCATCACACGGGCAATCAAAAATCCCCGCCGTCTATTCTCGCGCCGGGCAATACGGGCGTTCTGCCAGAGACACAGGCTTCCGGCTGTAGGAAAAGAGTGATATCCGGCGCAGAATATGCGCAGGCGATGGCTACTCGTCAGGAAACTTGCAGTTCTTCATCCCAGTACGGCGCATCACCATAGCGGCTGGCAAGAAACCCGATGAACACCTGCACACGCCGTGGCACCAGGCGTCCCGGCGGCGTCACGGCATGGATGCCGGTTGCGGGCTGCTCGAAGTCCGGCAGGATGCGTTGCAGCTTGCCTTCGTTGATATAGCGGGCAAGGATAAAGGTCGGACCGGTGGTGATGCCGATGCCGGCCGCGGCGGCACAGGCCAGCGCCTCGCCGTTGTTGGCGCGCATGCGCAGCTGCGGCTGGGCATGCAGCGTGCGGCCATCCGGCGTTGCGTATTGCCACTGCCGCCGGTAACTCACGTTGCTGTACTGCAGGCCGACGTGGCGCGCCAGCTCGTCCGGGTGTTGCGGCTCGCCGAAGCGGTCGAGGTAGGCGCGGCTGGCGCAGGTCACCGTGCGCGAGGTGCCGATACGGCGCGCGATCAGCGTGGAATCCGTCAGCTCGCCGATCCGCACTGCGAGGTCGAAGCCCTCCTCGACCAGGTTGATGCTGCGGTCGTTCAGGTCCAGGTTGAGCTCGATGGCGGGGTAGGTGTAGAGAAATTCCGTCAGTGCGTCGGACAGGTGCGCGAGGCCGAAGCTCAGGGGCGCGGCCAGCTTGAGCGCCCCGCGCAGATCGGTGACCTCGGCCGTCACGCCCTGCTCCGCGTCCTCGAGGTCGGCGAGAATCTGCACCGCGCGCTGGTAGAAATTGCGGCCGGCATCGGTCAGCGTCAGGCGCCGCGTGGTGCGATGCAGCAGGCGGCTGCCGAGGCGCTGTTCCAGCTGGCTGACTCGACGGCTGATCACCGACTTCGCCACCCCGAGGCGCTCGCCCGCGGCGCTGAAGGTGCCCGCCTCGATCACGGCAACCAGGGCTTCGATATCGGCAAAGCGGTCCATATTGTTGCTAATATTAGAACAGTTATTTCTATATATCGATATTTATTAATCTGTATGCAACGACCATGCTGATCTCACCCGGACAGAGACTGTCTCCTGCCCGACCAAGCGAGGAACACAGCATGAAGTCATCCACCAGCACAGCCGCCACCCAACTCACGGGCCGGCTGCTCCTGTCGGCCATTTTCATCATGGCCGGCATCACCAAGATCGGCGCCTTTGCCGGCACCCAGGGCTACATGGAAAGCATGGGCGTACCCGGCGCCCTGTTGCCGCTGGTCATTGCACTCGAAATCGGCGGCGGTCTTGCCCTCCTGCTCGGCTGGCAGGCCCGCATCGGCGCCTTCCTGCTGGCGGGCTTCTGCCTCTTGAGCGCACTGCTCTTTCACGCCGACTTCGGCGACCCGATGCAATCGATCCTGTTCATGAAGAACCTGGCCATCGCCGGCGGCCTGCTGACGCTGCTCGCCAACGGCGCCGGCGCCTGGTCGGTCGATGCCTGGCAGCAGCGCCCGGCCGGCGGATTGCACCATGCGTGATCAGGGCGGCTTCAATATCCTGCGCATCGACGCCAGTGCGCGGCGTGACCATTCGATCACGCGCCAGCTGGGTGACACGGTGACCCGGCGATTGCTGCGGGAACACCCGCAGGCCGCGGTCACCCGGCGCGATCTCGCCGAGCCCGTCGGCTTCATCGATGCCGACTGGGTCCAGGCCAACCTGACGGACCCGGCGGCGCGCGATGCGCGGCAGCGTGCCGTCCTCGACAGGTCCGACCGCCTGGTACGGGAACTGGACGCGGCCGATGTCATCGTGCTGACCACGCCGGTCTATAATTTCTCTGTACCGGCATCGCTCAAGGCCTGGATTGACATGGTCTGCCGCGCACGCCTGAGCTTCCGCTACACGGAACATGGCCCTGCAGGCCTGCTGCGTGACCGGCCGGTCTACGTGGTAATGGCGTCCGGCGGCATGGCGTTCGGTGGCCCGGCCGATTTTGCCAGCGGCTACCTGCGTCATATCTTCGCCTTCATCGGCATCCACGACGTGCGGATGGTGCAGGCGGAACGCACCGGCAACGATGCCGACTCCAGCACCCGGGCCGCGCTCGACAGGCTGGCACACTGGTTACCCGGCCGGGCAATACCGGCCATGGCTTAAGCCGAGGAGCTTCGACATGACTGCAATCACCGACACTGCAACCCGTACGACGCGGTACATCACGCGTGTCGTCAAGGGCATGCCGGCCACCGACGGCGCGGGCGTGGAACTCACGCGCGTCATCGGTCAGCCGGCGCTGCCCATGATCGATCCCTTTCTGCTGCTGGACGCCTTCCGTTCCGACCGGCCCGAGGACTACATCGCCGGCTTCCCGCCGCATCCGCATCGCGGGTTCGAAACGGTCACCTACCTGCTCGACGGGCGCATGCGGCATCGCGATAACGCCGGCCATGAGGGCGTCATCGAGCCCGGCGGCATCCAGTGGATGACGGCCGGTCGCGGCATCGTGCACTCGGAAATGCCGGAGCAGGAAAACGGCCTGCTGGAAGGTTTCCAGCTCTGGGTAAATCTGCCGGCCGCGCACAAGATGGACGCACCGGCCTACCAGGAATACCCGGCCGACCGCATCCCGGAGGAGTCGCGCGACGGTGGCATCACGGTGCGCGTGATCACCGGCACCACATCACTGGGCACGCAAGGGCCGGTGGTGCAACCGCTCACCGCACCGCTTTACCTGGATGTCACGCTGCCGGCCGGCAGCACGTTCACGGAACGCATGCCGGCACAGCACAACGCCTTCGTCTACGTCATCAACGGCCCGCTTGCGGCCAGTGACCATGAGGGTAATGCCGTCACGCTTTCGCGTGATGACCTCGGCATCCTCGATCATGGCGACAGTGTGACGCTGCAGGCGACAGATAGCGATGCACGCTTCCTGCTGGTGGCCGGCCGGCCGCTCAACGAGCCGGTCGCCCGCGGCGGACCGTTCGTGATGAATACCCGGACCGAGGTGCAACAGGCGTTCGACGATTACCAGCAGGGTACGTTCTGAGTAGCGGCGGGGCCGGCAGACGATCCGGATCAGAGCGGAACGCGCAGGATGTCGCCGGCCCGGATCATATCCGGATTGGTGAGATGCGGGTTAGGCTTGTAGATGCGCGGGTACTCGTAACCACTGCCGCAGGCGCGCTCGGCCAGCGTCCACAGCGAGTCGCCTTGCCTGACATACCTTGAATCAGATCAGGGCATTCATGGCGTAAACTACCGCAGTTATCGGGATCAGGACGGTCCCGCGGCAACGGCGGAGCCAGGCATGAAAAAAACATTATCAATTTCAAAATCCGAACGCCATGCGGTTTCGGACGGATGGCCGAAGAAGTAGCCCTGCCCGAGTGTGAAACCGGCCTGGCGCACGGATTCCAGGGTATCCTCGTCCTCGATACCCTCTGCGACCAGGCGATGGCCGATCTCGCTTATCATTGCGACCAGGTGTTCGACGATGCGGCGCTGTGAATCATCACCGAGACTCCTGATCAGGCTGATATCGAACTTCACCGTATCCACCGGCATCGATGCGAGGTAGCGGAACGACGAATATCCGCTGCCGAAGTCATCGAGCGCAATCTCGAAACCCTGGCACCGCAGCTGCGACAGGTTCTCGCTGGCAATTGCAACCTGGGTAATCAGCGAGGTCTCGGTAACCTCAAGCACGATACGATAATCGGTCAAAAACGGGCGGAGTGGCGCCATCCATTCTGACAGATTCTTGTTGACTATGGTTGGGCCGGACAGGTTGATAGCAACACCACTGCCACGCTGCACCCGGCCTGCACGCATGTCCTCCAGAACACACTTCAGCACAGCCTGGTCAAGATCGACCTCCAGATGACGCGATTCCACCAGCGGGAAGATCACCGCAGGCATGATCAATTCGTTATTGTGGCGTATCCGCACCAGTGCTTCATAATAGAGCGCCTGCCCGCTATTGAGATCCACGACAGGCTGGTAAAGCATGACTAGCCCGGTACCGAGCGTAATTGCCTCGTACACAGCAGTGTTTACGCGGCTGGAAAATATCCCTTCATAGTTTTTTGCCATATCATCGCGAAAGACCGATATGTTCGCATTGCCGGGCCGCTTGGCATTATGCATGGCTATATCCGCACGCCATTGCAGCGATGTCAGCGAATCCCGGTCATCGAATCTCGCACCCGCAATGCCCACGCTCACCCTGACGGGCTCATGCACACCCAGCACGGTGAAATCTTCCGTACCGACCTCCCCCAGGCAACGCTCGGCAAAACGTATTGCCCCGGGCTCGTCGATTTCCAGCATGATCACTGCGAATTCGTCCCCGCCCACACGGAACAAATGCTCTCCGCGACGCAGCGCCGCACTTATGCGGCTGGCAATCAGCTTGAGTATTTCGTCACCGGTCTGGTGACCATAAGTGTCGTTAAAGGCCTTGAAATGATTGACATCGAACAGTGCGAAACACACGCTGATACGTCGTTCACTGAGTATACCTGGCAGTTCACGCAGGTATTCATCAAACGCCCCGCGGTTTCTGGCCCCGGTAAGTGCATCGTGATTGACCAGCGTGCGCAGTTCCTTGTCGGCCTTTTCCAGGGTCCGGTACGCCTCGATATGGCTGCTGTGGTATTCATCCAGCGATGCGCGGATGCTGGCTGCCTCCGCGACCGGCAACACGCACGCCAGCTTGCCCAGGGCAGTTTGATCGGTGCCATGCATGAGGCGACTGATGTGCATCGATATGGACCGCAACGGCTGGACAGCGAGCAGCATCAGGGTGGCAATCAGCAGGAGGAGCACCAGGCCGAACAGGATACCGAGGCTGCGTAATGCACCACGCTGCAGGCTCTCCATCCCTTCACCCGTCGACACGTGTCGCAGGCGTTCCAGTTCGCCGAAGACGTGGTAGCCATACATGGCAAAAGCGGCTGTGACCAGCACGGCCACGACTGCCCCGTAAAACAGGATCGGCCTGGCCCGGGCCTTATCGGTCATGGCAGCCACTATCGCCCCCGGACCTCGCAACAGCATCAGCCATGGTGCCCGTACGGCGCCCGACCCCGGCGCGGACGCAGCACGTCGTGCGGCATGCTCCCGCGTTATGGAACTGGTCTGAAATGGAAATGAAAAACCCGATCATCGAACCGCCTTCCCTGGTCAGTCTTGATGAGCCATAAATCCGTTACGCCGGTAGCGGCCGGAGAATCAGTTACTTTAGGAATTCCGGTTGGTTGCGACCGACAACCGTCCGGCGTTCGACCTGTCCCGCGGCTAAAGCTTTTCCTGTTCCAGCCGCATTAGCGTGTGTTGCCCTGCAGAAAAACGCGTTCCGAACAGGATTCCAGCTTGCGCCTTCAAAACAAGATTCTGTTGCTGCTTGTCCCGCTGATAGTCCTGCCGCTGCTCATACTCGGCTGGTCTGCCTATTCGCTGCTCATGGAAGACGCGCGTGACCGTACCCAGCACCAGGTAACCACGCTGCTGGAACAGATCAGGTTCCATACCGAATCACTTCTGCAGACCGCGCGCGCAAATGCCAGCCTGTTCGCCAGTGCCGATACCGTAACGCAGTACATCCTCACACCACCCGATGACCCGAAAAAGCCCAGGCTCAAAAACGAGGTGCTGGATCTGCTGTTCAATTACCAGCTGGCCTACCCGGAATATTACGAAATACGGATTCTTTCGAGCGATGGCCAGGAAGAGCTGCGCTCAATTATCGGCAATGTCGAAAACCTGTCTACCGATGAATCATCGACTGCCTATTTCAGGGGCACCAGCAACAAACCGGGCGTCATATACACGTCATTCTTCAACAATCCGGACAATAACAAGCCGGCATTGCTGACCAGCAAGCCGCTGACGGTTATCAGAAGCAACGGGAATGCCGAAAGCCACGGCGAGGTACGCGGTTACCTCATGCTGACTGTCGATCTCGGCATCATGGGCAGGCTGGCCCAGAGCGAAAAGATCGGACAAGGCGGCCATGTGTTTTTCACCGACAGCAGGGGGAATATCCTGTTTCATCCATCGGCTTCCGAAATCGGAAAACAGCTGCCTCCGGAGCTGTTCCTCAGCATCAGCAAGGCGGCTGACAGGTTCACGCCGTTTGATTACAGCCATGATGATGTCGTTTCCCATTACCAGGGGATAAAGCTGCATAACTGGATATATGCGTTTGCCGTTTACGATGAAGACGAATTCATTGGCAAGAGCGTCAGCCTGGGCAGGCTGGTCACCATCATCACCTGTCTCGCCATCATCATTACTATCACTTTCCTGCTCGGCATACTCAGGTCACTGCTCATAAAGCCCATTCAGCAACTCAGCATCGCGGCACGCGAGATGGGCCATGGACAGGTGCTGGTACCGATCAATGTCGACTCCGATGACGAAATAGGTGACCTGGCGAACACGTTCAGGGAGATGGGAGAAAATCTCAATCACTACCACGAGCAGGTGCGCTACGTCGCCTACCATGACAGCCTGACCGGGCTGCCCAACCGTCTCATGTTCAAGGATTACCTGACACGCGCAACAGCAGAGGCGCGCCGCAACTCCCAGGAGCTCACCATCCTGTTTCTCGACCTGGACAATTTCAAGCGCATCAATGACACACTGGGGCACCAGGCCGGCGACAATCTGCTGGAAGCCTTCTCGGACCGGCTGTCAGGCTGCCTGCGCCAGACCGATGTCATTGCGCACTCGTCCCACGACACGTCATCCAGTGTAATGGCACGACTCGCCGGCGACGAATTCATCATCATGCTACCCAGAACCACCGGCTCATCCCAGGCACAGAAAGTCGCTACCCGCGTCCTCGAATCCCTCAAGACGCCATTCAACATCGACAAGCAGGAATTGCATATCAGCTCCAGCATCGGCATCGCCCTGTACCCTGAAGACGGCCAGAATGCGGATGACCTGATCAAGAATGCCGACATCGCCATGTATCATGCCAAGAAGGCGGGACGCAATAATTACCAGTTCTACTCCAGGAAGATGAACGAGCGGGCGTTGCTCAAACTCAGGATCGAGGGCCGACTGCGCCATGCGGTGGAAAACAATGAACTGGAGATTTATTATCAGCCACAGGTCAGCCTGTCCACCGGTGTGGTCACCGGGGCCGAATCGCTGATCCGCTGGCGCGACGGCGAATCCGAAATGATCCCGCCCGACGTCTTTATTCCGATCGCAGAAGAATACGGCCTGATTATCCCGATCAGTGAATGGCTGATCCACGAAGCCTGCCGCCAGGCCCAGGAATGGCTGGATATGTACAACAACCCGATCACCATCGCACTCAATATATCGGCCATACACCTGAACGGGCGTGAACTCTCAACCCTGATATCGAAGACGCTGGATGCCACCGGCTACGATCCGCGCCTGCTGGAACTGGAGCTTACGGAAACCAGCATCCTGCATGACCCCGAGCTCGCCATCGACACCCTCGGACAGCTGCAGGCAATGGGTGTGCAGACCTCGCTGGACGACTTCGGTACGGGCTATTCCTCGCTCAATTACTTGATGCGCCTGCCCCTGAACAAGCTGAAGATCGATCGCAGTTTCATCCAGAATCTCGACAAGGACACGCGAGGCAAGGCCATCGTCTCCGCGATCATCGCGATGGCTCACAGCCTGGACCTGGAAGTCATCGCCGAGGGTATCGAGGAGGTCGCGCACCTCGAGTTGTTACGCAAGATGCAGTGCGACATCGTGCAGGGTTATTACATCGCCCGCCCCATGCCTGCCCTGGAATTCGAAAAGATGCTGGCGACCAGTATCAAATTGATAGCCTAGGAGCCTGGCGCGCATTTCTCACGTGTGTGCCGTTGACAGGCCGGCAACTTCATAACCCGGCATGTGTTGCATGATGACTGGTAATACGTTTGATTGTAATACTGAAAAGCACACCCAGCAGCGCCAGCATCCAGACCACCGTCGGTCCTGCCGGCGTATCCAGCCATAATGAACACAGCAGACCAGCGGTAAATGCCAGAACGCCCAGCCCGTAACCGCAAAGCAGTGCAGCGGTTCCACGCAGACGGCGCACCGCCAGGGCCGGTATGATCAGGCAGGAAAATACCAGGTAAACCCCGACCAGCTGTACAGAAGCAGTCACCGTAACCGCAAAGAGCAGGTAAAAGCGCAGCCCGCCCGACCCGGCCAGAAACCAGAGGAGCAGCACGGGAAGATAGACCGCAGCGACAACCTGCAGCTGAGCACCGTCTACCCACAGCAGCTGCCCTGCAAGCAACGCCTCCAGCTGCTCGGCACCGTGCGGGTTGCCGCTCAGCAGCAGCAATGCACCTGTTGCCGCCATTACGAAGGTAACACCGATCAACGCCTCCTGTAGTTCAGGCCAAAAGCGTTCGAAGGCGCGGATCAGCGATGCCCCGAGCAGCGCACTGCCGGCTGCGATCAGCTGGGTCTCCCAGCCCCCCGACTCCCACCCGAGCAGCGCAGCAACGAGTACGCCCAGGCCGGCAATCTGCGCTATGGCAAGATCGATAAAGATGATGCCACGACGCAGAACCTCGCGTCCCAGCAGTACGTGGGTAGCGACCACCAGCACGCCAGCCAGCAAGGGTATCCCGATAATATCCAGGTGCTGCAGAATGGGGTTCATTTGTGTACTGCCAGCAACCGTAACACGGTCGACTCGAACAGGCCGTACAGGTCCCTGGCATCATCCGTGCCACCGACGGTGAACGGCAATTCGACCACCGGCAGGCCGGTTTTTTCTGACAGCCAGCGTGCCGAGCGGGCATCCTGGTAGGCGGCATGCAGGATCGCGTCGGCGGGTTGTGCCTTAAGCTGCACCAGCAGTGCCTCGAGATCGGCGCCACTCGGCGGCACGCCGGGTTTCGGCTCGATGGTCGCGACCTGCTGCAGCCCCAGCCAACGGTTCAGATAGACCCAGCTGCGATGCTGCACGACGACGCGCATCCCGTACAGCGGTGCGGCCTCCTGCTCCCAGCGCTGCATCGCTGTATTCCACTGTTCGAGGAAGGCATCGAGCTGTTGCCGGTATTGCGCCGCATGGGCGGGATCGACCGTAGCCAGGCGCTGCTGCAGTACCCGGGCAACCGCCGCGATATTCTGCGGGTCGGTCTGGATATGCGGATTACCCTGCGCGTGCACGTCACCCGCGGCACGATCAAGCTGTTGCGGCCGTTCCAGCAGGGTCACGGCACTGGCCGCCTCCAGGTAACCCGGCCGGCCCGGCTGGACGGCAGGATTACTGGCGCGCCGCAGCAACAGCGGCAGCCAGCCGGTCTCCAGTTCCGCGCCGGTGCAAATGACCAGGTCCGCCTTGCGCATGCGCGCGATCAGGCTCGGCCGCGCCTGGATATGGTGCGGGTCCTGCCGAGCGGTGGTGGCTGATGTTACGCTGACCAGGTCGCCACCGACCGCCTCTGCGAGTGCCGCCCATTCCGGCTCACAGGCGAACACGTCGATAGCCGCCTGCACCGGACCGCTGCCCGCCAGCAGCAGGACGATTGCCGTTATCAACCGGATCATGACATCCTCCTTCAGAACGGATGCGCGCCGTGCGCGCCCAGGCTCATGATGTACTGCAATGACCACTGCTGATCGGTCACGAAGGGCCGCGACTGGTCACGGTTGTACTGCGCGCGCAACCGGCTGAACTCGGACGGCGTCCAGTCCAGCATCAGGCTCCAGCGTTCCGGCCGGTGCCCCGCGCCAACGAAACCGGATTCATCAAGCACTTCGAGCGGATCGGTGAACGTCCCCAGGCTGGTGACCGTCACGGCGTTATCCGCCGACAGCCGGTCATAGCGCAGGCCGGCGCGCCAGCGCGGCATGAACTGGTAAAGGGCCTGCAGGTAATACCCGTACTGGTGCCCGTCGTAGTCGAGCAGGGCCTGATCGACACCCTCGGTAAACACCACGCCACCGTCTTCCTCGCGGTAAAAGGCCTCACCCTGCAGTTTGAAACTGCGCCGGCTGGCATTGCCGTCCGGCGCCCATTTCCAGACGAAATCGGCGATGTACAGGTCTGAATTGCCGCTGAAGACCGCACCGTCGCTACCGCCACCGTGCCCGTGACCGCTGGCACGTTCATTGACATCCAGCATCAGCGTGGACAGGCCGGCCTGCCATGCATTGTCGGTGCCGACATCGCCGCCGACCTCGGCAAACAGTGTCCAGGCATCGCCGACAGTGCTGTCGCTGCTGCCGGCGGGAAAACTGTTGCCGGCCAGGATCTCGCTGCCCAGGTTCAGGTACAGCCCGGTCGGCGCAGTCCAGTTCAGGCGGATCCCGTCATCGCGGTACTGGTTGCCCAGAAAGGCACGGTAGACCAGCGGCGCGTCATGGAAATCCCAGGCGTGTGTATGGAAACTGTTGAGATAGCCGATGGCAGAATAGAACCGTCCGGCCCGCAGGCCGAGTCCTGCCGGCAGCGCCACGGGATCGAAGAAGGCTTCCTCGACCTCGACCTCAGTGCCCTCCTCGTCTTCATGCAGGGCCAGCGTGGTCTCGGCATAGAACAGGTGATCGACATTGGCCGAGGCCGTCAGCTCGGTTTCATCCAGCGTTGCACCCTCGGGCGCGAGTCCGGACTCGCCGCCGG
>JBATJF010000056.1:0-4620 GCA_049668345.1 Gammaproteobacteria bacterium | reverse complement strand
AGTGCCTGCTGGCCGGGGATATGACGCGTGCACGCGCCATGGCCGCACAACTCGATGCCCTGAACCGCGACCGCAAGGAGATCGAGTCCGACATGCAGGCCCAGGCGCTGGTCGCGATCGGGCACCTCGAACTGCAGGAAAACAGCCTGCCGACCGGGCTGTGCCTGTTCGACCCGGACTGGCACCAGGGCGTGATCGGCATCCTCGCCGCACGCATCAAGGAGCGCGTGCACCGGCCGGTGATCGCCTTCGCACGCAGTGCCGACGGCGAGATCAAGGGCTCGGCACGCTCGATACCCGGCCTGCACATCCGCGATGCGCTCGATGCCGTGGCGTCGCGCCACCCGGAGCTGATCCGCAAGTTCGGCGGCCATGCCATGGCGGCCGGCCTGACACTGGCGGAACGCGACTTTGCGGCCTTTGCCGAGGCCTTCGATGCCGAGGTGTCGCGTCACCTTGGTGCCGACGACCTCGATTGCGTGCTGCACTCGGATGGCGCACTCGAGGGCGGCGACCTGTCGCTGGCCACGGCGCAGGTACTGCGCGATGCGGGGCCGTGGGGGCAGGGGTTTCCCGAGCCGCTGTTCGACGGCGAATTCGCCATCCTCGAACAGCGCGTGGTCGGTGCCCGGCACCTCAAACTGGTGCTGCAGGCCGGTGGCGGCACTGCGTGTATCGACGCCATCGCCTTCAACACAGCGCCGGTCCCGGCGGACTGCCGTCATGCACACCTGGCCTTCCGGCTGGACGTGAACGAATTCCGCGGCCAGCTCAGCCCGCAGCTTCGGGTCGAGTACCTGGAGCCGGTGCGCGACGCTGGCCGCGGTACACCAACAGTAGTATCATCACGCGCCTGATTCCCCGGCTTTTCATGCACATCTCATGTCCGACCTGACCACCATCCGTAACCATATCAAGGACCTTGACGGGCGTTCGGCAAGCCTTAGGGGGTACCTTTGACCTCGAAAGCAAGTCTGAACAGCTGACCGAGGTCATTCGCGAACTGGAAGAACCCGACATCTGGAACGATCCCGCGCGTGCCCAGGAGCTGGGTCGCGAACGTGCGCGGCTCGAGGACGTGGTACTGACGCTCAACCGGCTCACACACGGCGTGCGCGATGCGCGCGAACTGCTGGAGGTGGCCGCCGAGGAGGGTGACCAGGAAACCCTCGATATTATCGAGTCCGACCTGGACGCGCTGGAAACAGAGATCGCCGGGCTGGAGTTCAGGCGCATGTTCTCCGGCGAGATGGACGAGGCCAGCGCCTTCCTCGATGTCCAGGCCGGTTCCGGCGGTACCGAGGCGCAGGACTGGGCAGAGATGCTGCTGCGCATGTACCTGCGCTGGGGCGAGCGGCACGGTTTCAAAAGTGAACTGATCGAGGTGTCGCCCGGCGAGGTTGCCGGCATCAAGAGCGCGACTGTGAAGTTCGACGGTGCCTATGCCTTTGGCTGGCTGCGCACCGAGATCGGCGTGCACCGGCTGGTGCGCAAGTCACCCTTCGATTCCGGCAACCGCCGCCATACCTCGTTTGCTGCCGTGTTCGTCTCGCCCGAGATCGACGATGACATCGACATCGAGATCAATCCCGCCGACCTGCGCATCGACGTCTATCGCGCCAGCGGCGCCGGTGGCCAGCACGTCAACCGCACGGAATCGGCGGTACGCATCACGCATGCGCCGAGCGGCATCGTGGTGCAGTGCCAGAACGACCGTTCGCAGCACAAGAACAAGGCCACGGCGATGAAGCAGCTCAAGTCCAAGCTCTACGAAATGGAGATCCAGAAGCGCAGCGCCGACCAGCAGACGCTGGAAGAGAGCAAGTCCGATATCGGCTGGGGCAGCCAGATCCGCTCCTACGTGCTCGACCAGTCACGCATCAAGGACCTGCGCACCGGCGTGGAGGTGGGCAACACCCAGGCGGTGCTGGACGGCGACCTGGACGAGTTCATCGAGGCCAGCCTGAAGAGCGGATTGTAGGTATCATTCAGTCATGACCGAGCCGGACGAAAACAAACTCATCGCGCAGCGGCGCGCCAAGCTGAACGCGCTGCGCGAGGAAGGCTATGCCTTTCCCAACGACTTCCGTCGCAATGCCATGGCCGGCGAGCTGCACGCGGAATACGGCGACAAGGACAACGCGCAGCTGGAAGCGGACCCGGTGCGCGTCAAGGTGGCGGGCCGGCTCATGGCCAAGCGCGTCATGGGCAAGGCCGCGTTTGCCCAGCTGCAGGACATGACCGGTCGCATGCAGCTGTTCCTGCAGCGCGACAGCCTGCCTGACGGGATTTACCAGGCCTTCAAGGGCTGGGACATCGGTGACATCCTCGCGGCCGAAGGCGTGATGTACAAGACCAACACCGGCGAGCTGTCGGTGCGCGTGGACGGTCTGCGCATGCTGACCAAGTCGCTGCGCCCGCTGCCGGAAAAATTTCATGGCCTGGCCGACCAGGAAACACGCTACCGGCAGCGCTATCTCGACCTGATCATGAACGAGGCGTCGCGCGCCACGTTCCGCATGCGCAGCCGCATCATCCAGTTCATACGCGAATACCTGAACCGTCTCGATTTCATGGAAGTCGAGACGCCGATGATGCAGGCCATACCGGGCGGCGCGACGGCGCGTCCGTTCACCACCTTTCACAATGCGCTGGAGATGGACCTGTTCCTGCGCATCGCGCCGGAGCTGTACCTGAAGCGGCTGGTGGTGGGCGGTTACGAGAAGGTCTACGAGATCAACCGCAACTTCCGCAACGAGGGGCTGTCTACGCGCCACAATCCGGAATTCACCATGCTCGAGTTCTACCAGGCCTACGCGGACTACCACGACCTGATGGACCTGACGGAAGACCTGCTGCGCAGGATGGCACAGCAACTGCATGGCGATACCACGCTCGAGTACCAGGGCAGCGTCTACGATTTCGGCAAGCCGTTCCGGCGCATGACGGTGCGCGAGTCCATCCTGCATTTCAATCCGCGACTGGGCGCCGCCGACATTGACGATATCGAGCGGGCACGCGCGGTGGCCGGCGGGCTCGGCATCGCGCTGAAGGATAGCTACGGGCTGGGCAAGATCCAGATCGAGATTTTCGAAAAGACCGTGGAGGGCCGGCTCGACGATCCGACCTTCATCACTGCCTATCCGACCGAGGTCTCGCCGCTGGCACGGCGCAGCGACGCCGATCCGTTCGTGACCGACCGTTTCGAGTTCTTCGTCGGCGGGCGCGAACTGGCCAACGGCTTCTCGGAGCTCAACGACGCCGAGGACCAGGCGGAGCGTTTCCGCCAGCAGGTGGTGGACAAGGACGCCGGCGACCTGGAGGCCATGCATTTCGACGCGGACTACATCCGGGCGCTGGAACACGGCATGCCGCCGACCGCGGGCGAGGGTATCGGCATCGACCGGCTGGTGATGCTGTTCACTGATGCGCCGTCCATTCGCGACGTGCTGTTGTTCCCGCACATGCGTCCCGAGTAGGCGCCCGTTCCGTTCATCCTGACGTATACGGAGGTGCCTGCATGGGCAAGCTCAAGGGTTTCCTGAAGACGTCCCTGCTCGGTGGCGTGGTGGTGATCCTGCCGGTGGCGATCCTGGCGGCCGTGTCGCTGTGGGTGTTCAACCTCGTGACAGGGTTGATCGAGCCATTAACGCGACTTCTCATTAAAGACTCACAACTTAATGAATATGTGGCAGAAGTGCTGGTAATCATCCTGATCATCGTGAGCTGCTTCTTCGTCGGCGTACTGGTGCGCACCCGGCTGGGCAGTTTTTTCTACCGGGTGATCGAGACGCGCATCCTCAAGCTAGCGCCCGGCTACTCGATGATCAAGGACACCGTGCTGCAGATCTTCGGCAGCCGCAAGGATTCACCGTTTTCGTCGGTGGCCATCGCGCAGATCTTCGGTAACGATACCCGGGTCACCGCGTTCATCACCGACAAACATGCCGATGGCAGCTACACCCTGTTCGTGCCCACCGGGCCGAACCCCACCTCGGGCCTGATCTACCACCTGGACGGGAAATATGTGCACCCGGTGAACATCCCGGTGCAGGACGCGATGCGCTCGATTATCAGTTGCGGCGCCGGTTCGGCGAAGCTGATGCAGGATTACACCGCACAGCGCACGGGGGGCTGAACCTACCCCGTGTCGGCAGTTCGACCCTGTCCCGGGCAGATCCCCGCTGGAAGCTCGGTGCAACAAATTCCAGTGTTTGCTAAAAGGCCTGTATTTGCCCAACCTGGTCGTTTAGCCGACGTGAGCCGACCCTAGTCGGTCATTCCCGATATTCCTGGGGACGGCAGGAAAGTACTGGAAGTTGCCGTTCCCGGGTCGGATTCTAGACTGCAACCATCGACCCAACCTGGCTCCCCGTAAGTTGCTGTACGCGAAAACTGTGTTCTGACCCCTGTTTTGCTTGTTGCTATTGACGGAAAGTCGTATTTACGACTAATTGAAAATTGAATTCAGGCTCGCACGCAATTCGGTTTCGTCATCGATGTTGCTGACGACGCGTTGCCGCGTGCCGTCTGGCGCGAAAAATAGTAAGGAGACGGATCGGACTTGTTGTTGCTGGAGAAACGCTTGTCCTTGCGGTGTGTTCATATCAACTACTCGAA
>JBATJF010000055.1:0-10879 GCA_049668345.1 Gammaproteobacteria bacterium | reverse complement strand
GGTTTGCGACCACCACATCGCGCTCCAGCGCGTAGGTGATCCAGTTCGGATTCTGGGCGCCCAGGCGGTTGAACACCGTCGGGTTGTCCAGCACCACCACGTTCGCCGTGATGGTACGGTCGCACTGGACCGCCTGCGCACTCGGTGCAAGCAGCAGTGCCAGAATCAAAACAAACAACGTTGATAATACAACCGGTACGTTCCAGGTCAGTCTGGAACTCATGCTATGCGTGGTGTTCATTGCTCAACCCCCCAGCTTTGTTATGAAATTACATGTCTGGTTTGTTCTTACGTAATGCCTCTTAACCCTTTCTGTCTCTGTGTGTTCAGTGAACCAGTTGATATCTTTCTGTTACCTGTTTGCCGTGTCGATGTAAAAAATAGAAAACAACCACCGACTGGACTGAAATGTGTTTATTAAATACGGGAAAATAGTTGACACTGATTGCCCGCATTCCGCGCTTATGCGAAATGGACAGGGTTGATCCGTTTACCGGTAAGTGACACATGCCGTGCATATTCAGCCCATGAGGGATTGCTGGCAGTCGATCACTCTGGAATCCGGCCAGGCCGGAACAGAAAGGCGTCGGTCGAAAACGGTTTTTTTCAGTGTTATACATATCTCCTCTCTGTGGTTGTTTGTTATTGGTCACCCGTTGGCGGGTACTTTCACTCAACACACAAACTGGACTGATTGACTGTCGTCATGTAGTGACAGGCAAATAGACTTATTCAATTTATAGGCCAAAATCGCCACTTGGTCGAGCCAATCATTATTAGTTAGGCTTATCAGTTTGTTATATTCATTTTCTTCTGGTGTGTCCTGTCTACAATAACCCTGCCAAAATTGTGAATGTGTCAGATTTGTCATCTTTTTGTGTCATTTCTGTCGGCTATAACAGACACTTTTGTCACGATGAATGTTTGCCCCATGGAAATTACCGTTTTACAGGGTCGGACCACGATAACTTACTAAGAAATAAATAAAATCCGATAAACATTCGCCCTATTTATTGCTTAACCTGTTGTTTTCGAGCTAGAAATTGCCGTTTTAAGGAGCAGACGCATGCCGAGAGCCAGCCGACATTTTCTGCCAGGACACGTGTGGCACATAACGCACCGCTGCCATAAACAACAATTCCTTTTGAAATTTGCCAGAGACCGTAGACAGTGGTTGCACTGGCTCTTCGAGGCAAGAAAACGTTATGGGCTGTGTGTTCTGAATTATGTTGTTACTTCCAACCATATTCATTTACTGGTGCGAGACCAGGGCAAGGGAGAAATAGCACGCAGTATGCAATTGGTTGAAGGGTGCACGGCACGTCAATTCAACAATAGAAAATGTCGCACGGGCGCTTACTGGGAAGACCGGTATCATGCAACTGCGATAGAGTCCGGCGAACACCTTGCCCGTTGCATGGTCTATATTGATCTAAATATGGTGCGCGCCGGTGTTGTGGAACATCCCGCAGAGTGGGCGCATAACGGTTACAACGAGATATTCACCCCACCCTGCCGGTACCACTTGATCGAAATCGAAGAACTCACTCAGCTACTGGGCTTCAAGCACGTTGACCGAATGCGGGCGACATACCGGCAATGGGTTCAGGAAGCCCTGGATAAGAGTAAGTTAGTGCGTGAATCACAATGGTCTGAAAGTATTGCCGTTGGTCATCCTGATTTTCTGGAATCGATTCGACAGGAACTTTACCCAGATATACCCGGTCGGCACATCACTGAACATAACGGAACCTACCAGCTTAGCGAAGAGTCAGCGGCTTACTGGCTCAATTTCACAGCTAAAAACGGTACTTTAAGGCAAGAAGAGAGCCAAAATAAGACTAAATCTATAATGCCAATAGTAGGTTAGCGTGGTCCGACCCCCTAGGGATTGATGCCGGGTGCCCTGCCGCCGCGCAGCTTGTCGATTTCCTCGTAGACCTTCTCCGGTGGCAGGGCGCCGGTCTCTTCTTTGATCTTGTACCAGTCGACTTCTTTCTGCATGTGATAAGACAACCTGTCGTCGTACACCTCGACCGGGAAGGATTCTTCCCTGAGCCAGACCACATAGTCGTTCATGCGTTCCTTGATCATCATGCGCCGGGTGAATTTCCAGGTACGCTCCTCCTCGATATCACCGTAGACCGCCTCCTCGACGTCCTGCACCTGCACCAGGTGCCAGCCGTTCGGCGTTTCCACCGATCCGCCGATTTCGCCGGGACCGAGGGAGAAGGTCAACGCATCGAGCTCCTTGAAACCGGTGCCCTCCGACACCCAGCCGATCTGGCCCAGTGTCTTGTCCGAGGCCGGTATGATGGAGTGCTCCTGGGCCGCCTGGAACATGGTGATGGTGCCGGCCTCGACCATCTGCTTGATGGCGTCGGCCTCCTCCTGTGTCTTCAGCACCACGATCTGCACCTTGCGCCGCGCCGGCACTGCAATGCGTGCGCGGTTTTCCGTGTAATAGGTCCGGATCTCGTCATCACTGGGCTCGAGCCGCTTCACCAGCTGGCCGCGGTGCCGATTGATCAGCCGCACCTTACTGAACTCGTTGAAGGCACGCTGGTAGGCCGGGTCCTGCTCCAGTCCTTCCGCACGTGCCTTGGCGATCATGATGCGCCGGTCCAGAATGTCATCCAGTACCGAGATGCGCCGCTCCACGGACGAGGCGGCCACCGGATGGCTGAGGCGCTGCTTCACCTCACCCCAGACAATCGGCTGGTCATTCATCTCGGCCACCACCTCGGTATCGTCGCGCACCGCATCGTCCTCGGGGTCGAGCTCGGTGACGTTGATGGTGACCTTGTAACCCTCTCGCAGCTGCTCGCGCAATTCCCGGCTGCCGCTGGTCAGCTTCTGTTTGCGCAGGCGGGCCTCGATGGCCAGCCGGGTCTCGTCGTTCCATTCGGTGCCGGGGGCCATGTTGTCATCGAAAAACGCCTTTGCTTCCTTCTCACTGACGGCTATCCGGGCACCGGCATGGCGCCGCTTGTAGACCAGCGCCAGCATGCCGTCCGAAAAATCCTGCAGATCCTGCAGATAGCCTGGATCCTTGTCCATGCCCTGCTCCACGGCATCCAGGTAAAGCAGGTTGGAACTGATCACCTTGTCAAGCAGCGTCAGGCGGGTCTGATCACGTTCCGGGGTACCCAGCGCCGGGATCGACAGCCCGATGATGGCCGAGCTGTTCAGCATGGTGTTGAGCTGGCTGAAGGTGATGGGCTGGTCACCCACCTTGGCAATGACATCATCTTTTGGCGGGGCGCTGGATGCTGTCTGATCTGCAGTTATGACATCCGTTGATTCGGCTTGTGCCGGGGACAGCAGGAACGGCAGTGTCAGGGAGAATGTGGCCAGGGCCGCGATGAGATACTTGATCATGAAAACTCCTCATTATTCTGATTAGACAATTACCCGCCTTTGGCTGGCAGGGTCAAGTGCCGTTTTTATTAGATATATCGTTTTTCTTAGACATGTTGAAACGCGTTTTGTCCCAGTTTAGCGCAAAAAAAGGAGGGGAAGCGAGCTTCCCCTCCGTTGGTTGATGGAATCCCCCGTCGCATCCTTCCGGGCGGGGGCTTGCCTGGCTTACCAGCCGCAGGTTGTGCCTGTAACTGCGAGTGAGACCTCCTCCCATACATGCTCGGAGACGCGTCCCTGGGTGAGGTGCTGCTTCCACTCCTGGCCATCCTCGCCAGTACATTCCGGAACGCCCTCGTCGCCATGGCAGGCTGTACAGACAGTGCCGCCGGCGTACGGATTGTTCGGGTTTTGAACACCCGACACCGTACCGTTATTAGCCTCGGCATCGTCCATCGCAATACGCGATGTGCGGTTGACCATGGCGTGGATCTGCCACTCGGTGCTGGTCTCCGAGATCGAAGCAGCGAAGTCGCCGTGGCAGTTCTGGCAGACATCGGCACGCGGGTCGGCCTCGTCCGTGTAGGTGTGTGCCCAGGACACGGCAGCGTCGAAGTTGTTCGCCACCGGCACCGCCGGTCCACCATCGACCGGATCCGTGTACGTCAGGTTGGCCACCCAGGTCGGCACCTGATCGGCGTTGACATGGGTGTGGCAGGAAGCACACTTCAGCGGACCGTGCGAACCGTCGTTGTTCAGCGCCGCCGCCTGCGCGTAGCTGGTGTTGTCGATGGTCGGCGTCACGGGATAGAGACCGTGAATCGACTCATGACAACCCTGGCAGGTGACGTCCTGGTGACCGCGCGAGTAGCGCATCAGGCTTGCCCGGCGCGGATAGTTGAACGGCGGGAAGGGATTGACGTTGCCGCTCTGCTCCGTGTAGGGCGCCTTGTGGCAGTCCGCACAGTGTGGCTCACCCGCCGACAGCCAGTGATCACGACCGTCGGACGCGGTGCTGATGTCCGAGCTCGAGAACGGGATCTGTGCGGTGACGTTACCGGCAGTACCGCCGCCAGCGAGGGTGGCATCGGCCGCCGTCTTGCAGTCCTGGGTGGTGCAGAAGGGTGACTCACCCGGCGCCGCAGTCAGCGCCGCGGTGAAGTCGCCATCGGCATCGTAGGAACCGCAGATGAAGAAGCCGCCCGGCGGGATGCCCGGTGCGCCGTCGCAGACATTGACCGGCGTGCCGCCCGGGGCATCGCTGAGCGCATCCCCCGTCTGACACGCTGCCACGCTGCCGCCGAGAGCCGGTACTGCCACCTCGACCAGCGCTACAGGGCCGTCATACTCGGCCGAGATCTCGCTCAGATTGAAGCCGGCAGCGGCCCACTGTGCGACGTAGTTGCACAGCCCGGCATCGTTCTTCCAGATGAAGTGGCTATCATCCGCGGTACGGGTACCCGCACCACTGAGCGGCAGATCGGGATCTTTCGCCGGGTCCTTGGGATCCGCCCAGGACTCGAGTGTCGCCAGGCGCAGTGCCGGGTCGGGCTCACGCGTAACGAGCATGTCAGCCAGCTCCTGCATGGTCGCAGCGGCACGCGGATTCTCACCCGGGGCACACTCATTGTTGATCAGGTCGGTGCAGTTCTCGACCTTCCACATCTGCTGACTGGCCTGGCTGTGGCAGTTGGTGCACCAGATACCGCGGGTGTCCTCGGTACCGCCGGGTTCAGCGGCCTGATTGTAGAACACGTTACCCGCCAGATACTGACCCATCACGTTCAGGTGCTCCGGCGTCTCCGCCCCGTCGATGTCCTTCATCGGGTTGGAGTGCACGTCGCGGCCGACGAAGCAGCCACCAGAGGCGAGACGGTTGTCGCCCATGGTCTGTGCATTGTTGCCGTCCAGGTCGATCGGGTAGCCGTCCATGACGCCGTCGGAACGGTGCGCCGGGTGACAACCCTGGCAGCCGCCATCACGACCGAGCGCATCGGTGAAGGTGACGAAACCGCCCTCGCTGATGTTGCGGTGGTT
This sequence comes from Gammaproteobacteria bacterium, assembly GCA_049668345.1. Taxonomy (GTDB): domain Bacteria; phylum Pseudomonadota; class Gammaproteobacteria; order UBA9214; family UBA9214; genus UBA9214. The sequence continues at coordinate 5,482 of JBATJF010000055.1, read as the reverse complement.
ATAGTGCAACGCCTGGCTCAGCGCCGGGATCAGGGCGCCTTCAGGACAGCTCTGTGCATTGGGACCGCAAGCCGTCGACTTGACGACCGCGATCACGTTGTCGGCGTGGCATTTCTGACAGATCACGCTATCGTGGCCGAGACGTGTGTTCTGTGGCAGGTCGCAGACCTCGTCACCGATACCGGCGCAATCCGCATGGCTGGCACAGGCCGGGCCCGTCGGTGCCTTATCCACCAGGCAGTTGGCGAATGAGCCGGGGAACGGCTCAACCAGGCCGCCGAGCTGGGTCACCGGATCAAACGGCGTGCCCGCCGGCTGAATCGGCATCACCGCCGGGAAGTTGCCCGTGAACTGCGTACCGTGCTGGGCATCGTGGATGGAGAGGATGCTGATGGCCGCACCCTTCAGGCGCGCGTACCAGTCGGCATCCCCGGCCGCCACATCGAGGTCATAGTAGGCCTTCCAGAAGTCGACCTCCAGTGTCATCAGGGCGTTGTTTTCCGGGTCGACGTTCGGGCTGTTGACGTTGAGGTTGCCGAAGGCATCCGTCGGCGGTGCGGAGTGGCAACGCTCGCAGTTGGGGATGTCGATGGGCGCATCACCAAAGCCCTGCACAGGATGACCGCCGGCACCCAGCACCGCGGGACCCGCCGTGCAGTTGCCCGTCACCTCGTCACACACGGCCTCGTGTAACTGCGCCGACATCTGCACGTAGGGGCGGATCGAGTCCTCGTCCACCAGGCCCGGATCGGCGAAGAAGCCCAGCGTGTCCTCGAACGGCGTCAGCGGCAGGCCCAGGGCCTCCCAGATGCGCGGTGAGGTCAGCATGATGGGCAGGTTTTCCACCAGCTTCATCTGGGTAAAGACCACCGTGCCCGTGTCCTCGGAGAAGGTCATGTGGGCGCCGAAGGGATTGTTCTCGGAGTACACGCCACCCGAGACCGGACCCATCGGGTGACCGGCGGGACCGAAGTTGGTCGGATAGTCGATGTCGATACCCAGACGCACCTTGTCGGCCTCGAGAGTGGAGTTGGTGGGATTGCTCCCCTCCGTGTCGACGTAGATATACAGGTGGTTCCAGACGGTGTTCTGGTAGTTGTCGATCGGCGCGCCGAAGGTGCCACCGGTATCGCCGTAATCATCGTTACCCTGCACCACACCCAGGGCCGCACAGCCGTCCGGTACCGGCAGCAGTGGATCGCACTCCGCCGGACCGATGACGAAGCTGCCGTCCGGATTGCGGGCGGCAGAATCCGCGCGCGTGTTCCAGGACAGCAGGCTGTTGAATTCGACATCACTGACCAGCGTGCGGGTGTTGAGGTGGGGTGGCAGCGTGCCCTGCAGCGCCGGGTTGCCGATCTGCGGTTTACCCTGCCCCTCGTTGCGTGACTGCGAATCATGCCAGTACTTCACAATATACTTCTTGAAGTTGCCCTCACCATCCAGGGCGGGATCGCGTACCACGGTCTCACGCCCCAGCACATCGAGGTTGGCACCTAGATTCGGATCACCCTCCAGCAGGCGCGGGAAGCCGTCGAGGAAGGCAACATCTTCGAACTGATCACCCGGCGCACAGGCCGCGCCGAAGCAATCGCTGGTCGCCGGGTCTCCGATCGCCGGTTTGACAATCTGCGACACGACGGAGTTGTAGGCCGGCAGCACGCAGCAGTAGGCGAACTCGAAGCCGGTACAGTGCATGCCGAGTTCGTAGTTCATCATGAACTTGAAGTCGGTCTGCTTGGGCAGCACGCGGACATTCACCGTCGCCACGGCAGACGTGCGGGTCCCGGTCGTGGCCTGGTAGGTGAAGGTGTCGTCCAGGTAGGCCGCACCTCCGCTCGGTGCCCCCGCAGGCGGGGTGTAGGTGAATGAGCCATCGGCATTCAGGGCGACAGTACCCTGCGTACCTGTGGTGCCCACATTGACCACGGACAGCGCGGCCGGCGGGCTGGCGCTGTCGAAGTCGTTATACAGCGCACCCGACAGGCGCGTGGCCGGTACTACCAGATCGACATCACGCGGGGTGGTGTAGGAGTCACCGCGGGCGGTGATGCCGGTCGGCGCGCAATCCGCCGGTGCACCCGCCACATCGGCCTGGGCGCACAAGCCGGTTCCCGGCTGCTCGACCTGGACACGGCAGGGTATGGGCGGTGCCGGGTTACGGATGCTGAAGTTGAAGTTCCGGTTGCCGCGCACCGTGCCGAGGATCTGGCCCGGAGCGAAGGCATTGCTCAGGACGTATTCACCGTCCCTCACACCGGAACCGCGGACCCGCAGACGCCGATTGTTACCGGCCGTGTAGGTCGCACTGTCGATGGTGAGACCCGTGCAATCGGCAGGCGGCGGTGGGGGCGGCGCAGCACCGACCGTGATGGTGACGGTTGCTGTGTTGCTGTTCACATTGCCGTCATTGGCCACGTAGGTGAAGCTGTCCGGACCACTGAAGGCCGCATTCGGCGAATAGGTGAACGAGCCGTCCGCACCCAGGTTCAACACACCATTGCTCACGCCGGTCACCAGCGCCGCAGTCAGCGGGTCATTATCGGGATCGTTGTCGTTCCCCAGAACGCCCGGGGCGGCGATGGTCAGCTGCGTCTGGAAGGGCGTGTTGTAAGTATCGTCAACGGCCACCGGTGGCTGGTTGCCCGGGGCGGCGACGGTAATGGTTACGGTCGCGACGTTGCTGTTGTCGGTACCGTCATTCGCCACGTAGGTGAAGCTGTCGTCACCGCTGAAGCCGGCATTCGGCGTGTAGGTGAACGAGCCGTCGCTATTCAGGGTCGCGGTGCCGTTGGCCGTGTTGCTCTGCTGAATCGCGGTGATCGGATCATTATCGGCATCGCTGTCGTTGGCCAGCACGCCCGGGGCGGCGATGGTCAGCTGCGTCTGGAAGGGCGTGCTGTAGGCATCGTCAACGGCCACCGGTGGCTGGTTGCCGACCACCGGATCCAGCGGTGGCTGCACCCCGATGGTCGCCGCATCGATGACGGCTATCTGATTACCATTGGAGTCGAAAATGGGGTTGTTCGCACCTGTTGTCCAGCCAGGCTGCGCATTGGCATTGATCTCGGTGAGGTTGGAGTCACCCTGTCCATCCGAGTCCAGGCCCTCGACGTTAGTGATCGCCGTAGCGATGGCCGTGCCGCCCTGCACCGCCGCCCGGAGCGGGTTGCCGTAGGCGTTCCACTGGCTGTTGCTCGAGCCGTGGCAGACCTGGCAACCGTTGCGGCCGGATGTCTGATCGGTCGTCGAGGCCGGGTAGGCGTTCTGCCAGGCGGTCAGGAACTGGTTGAAGGCATGTGCCTGCTGGGTCGTGGCCAGCAGCGCAATCATGGTAATACACAGAATCATCATCCACCGCAGCGGCGGTGTCCCCTCAGTCCATGTTTGCATGATGTAATCCCCTATTTCTATATTTAGATTTGTTCTGACAAGTAATGTTTGTTGCTGGCGGATTCCGTGAGACTCCGTTCGATAATTACCGCCGGCATTGCTTGTCCTGGTTACCGGGCGAACCCTCCTTTCGCCCGATTGCATCCATGCATAGTTGCCTGTTACTGAGGCAATATACGTGCCAGTGGTTTATTTGCATGCTATAGCATTGAAGTGTATAGCGCACGTCATTCTCTTGGCGTCATACACACCCTTAGAATCTGTTGGCCCTGTCAGGTATGGCAGGAAAACTGTCAATCTGACATGACAGGTTTGTCATTTCTAATAGTTTCTGTGGGGGTAATAAACCCGTATTTGTAAAAATGACGGGGTCGGACCTCAATAACCTCCGAGTCACAAGTTCCGCTTGCTGGCGTCGGGTTTCTCCTGCCTTGCCTGCGCCGCCTTTACCCGCTCCATGTGTTCAACCAGGGAATCGGTTGTCTCCTTGAGGAGTTCAAGTTCATCAATGGATAGATCATTGAGTTGCTCGAGATTGTATTCAATCGCATTGATGATCTGTCTGTAGGGACGCTGCAGGGGACGCATGAAATATGCAGTAACCGTGGCCACGATTGCCCCGAAGAGCTGTATACGGAAAACCGAATACAGTTTGGAATAATTAACTATAACTTACTGTAATAATGACTGTATGTTGATGTGAAGCTTTGCTGATGCAGCGGCCCGGCATCCGGATATGCCACCGCGGCGAATGACTGTCTCGACAAGGGACAGCGTTGTATTGCACATTGCCTCGTGTCTTTCCAGGAAGTCGACACGGCACTCGCCGATTGTGCGGCGAAGGTGCACGAGATGCAGGCCATCTGCAGCGGCTTCAGTTGCCTGGTTGCCGCCAACTCGGCTTACGTGGGCGACTGTGCGAAGGTGTGTGAACAGGTTTGTACAGACTGCGAAAAGGAATGCCTGAAGCACAAGGAACATATCGAGTGCAGGGCATGTGCCGATGCCTGTGCGGCCCTGGTGGACCAGATCAAACTCGACCTGGGTTAAATCATCAGGCGCGTACTGGCAATCATTTGCCGCCAGTGGGAACGTCTGCCTTTTTACCGGGTCACATGCGGTATTATCATCCAGCCATCTGTTAAGATGCTATGTGCCTGCTGCCCGGTATGTCCGCTGATAATGTACAGGAAAGTCCCCGTTTCACTGCCCTGCCCCGCAGCAATGTCCCGATGATACGATCCCTGCCTACAATCTGCCGACTCTTGCTGCTTGCCGCATGTGCACTGCCGGTGCAGGCCGTGACCTTTGTGCTGCCACCTGAAGACGTCGACATTGTCGGTCGCATCGAGTACACCGTGGCAGGACGCGATGATACCCTGCTGGATATCGCACGGCGCTACGGCATCGGTCAGAACGAGATCCTGCACGCCAACCCGGACGTCGATCGCTGGCTGCCGGCAGACAACTCCAGGGTGATGCTGCCGAGTCGCTATATCATTCCCGATGCCGAGCGCACCGGTCTGATACTCAACCTGCCGGAGATGCGGCTGTACTATTTCCCGAAAACAAAAAAGGGCGAGATCCCGAAGATGATCACCCACCCCATCAGTGTCGGCCGCATGGACTGGAATACGCCGCTTGGCAATACGAAGATTGCCAGCAAGCAGCGGGATCCATCCTGGCGCCCGCCTGCCTCCATCAAGAAAGAGGCACTGGAAGACGGCAAGGTGCTGCCCGACGTGATTCCGGCGGGTCCGGACAATCCGCTTGGTCGCTACGCCATGCGTCTTGGCGTACCCGGTTACCTGATCCACAGTACCAACAAACCCTACGGTGTCGGCATGCGGGTTACACATGGTTGCATCCGCATGTACCCGGAAGATATCGAGGGCCTGTTTGACGATGTACCGGTCGGTACGCCGGTACACATCGTCAACCAGCCGATCAAGCTGGGCTGGATGGCCGGCGCGCTGTTTCTGGAACTGCATCCGCCACTGGAGGAAGATGAACCGCTCTACCAGGATTACCTGCAACGCGTACTGGACGCCGTTGCAGACATGCTCGCGGAACAGCCGGACTCACCCGA
>JBATJF010000054.1:0-5398 GCA_049668345.1 Gammaproteobacteria bacterium | reverse complement strand
AACCCCATGCCTGCTGACAACACCGCCACCGAAGCCTACCCGATCCTGTGGCTGCGCTCGCTCGCCTTCTGGATCGTTTTTCCGGTCTCGATCGTGATGTATGCCGTGCTGCTGCTGTTCACGTTTCCCTTCTCCCTGGCCACGCGCTGGCGGCTGTTGCAAACCTGGGTGCATTTCATACTCTGGTGGCTGAAGGTGACCTGCCGGCTGACCTATGAGGTCACAGGCAGCGGGTATATCCCGACCGGTGCCGCCATCGTGTTCTCAAAGCATCAGTCGACCTGGGAAACTATCGCGCTGCAGCAGATCTTTCCACTGCAGGTCTGGGTCGCCAAGCGTGAGCTGATGTGGATACCCTTTTTTGGCTGGGGACTCGCCCTGATGAAATGCATCGCCATCCACCGCGGCAGCGGGCGAGCCGCCGTCAGGCAGCTGGTCACCGAGGGCAAGGCACGCCTCGACGAAGGCATCTGGATCGTCATCTTCCCGGAAGGCACCCGCATCCCGCCGGGCCAGAAAGGTCACTACCGCATCGGTGGTGCCATCCTCGCACAACAGAGCGGCTACCCCATTGTGCCGGTCGCCCACAATGCCGGCGAATACTGGTCGCGCCGCAGTTTCATCAAGCGCCCCGGCGTTATCCAGGTGCGCATCGGCAAGCCGATCGAAAGCGACGGCAAATCGGCCCAGCAACTGCTGGACGAGGCCGCCGGCTGGATCGAGGACCGCATGTCGGAGATCACGACGCTCAAGTGACGCCGGGTATACGCGACGCTCAGGTGCGTTTGGCGAGTGCCGCAGATCGCATGCAGAACGCACTGAAGCCGCTCGCCGCCATATGCTTTATTAAAGCATAAATATAGGTATTTATATAAAATTAATGTTTATCAAAAAATACGCTTTACGTTAAAATAATAACCATTAATAACAATAAGTTAAAATTATTCTTCGAGTGCCTATAGTGCATAGCAGCCATTTTCATGGCCGTTACACCAATCTTCACAGGTGATCAATGCAGCGGGTTGCCTGTTTGCACCGGTAAATGTCTTAACCTGCACCCTGTCCGGGTGGCCAGCCTTGCAGGCGCGCAGGGCTTACAGGATACCGGTGAGAAAGGCGGGCTAGACGTCCAGGTTGGATACCGACAGCGCGTTCTGTTCGATGAATTCGCGACGCGGTTCCACCTGGTCGCCCATCAGGGTGGTGAAGATATCGTCCGAGCTAACAGCATCCTCGATCTGTACCTGCAGCAGGCGGCGTGTTTCCGGATCGAGGGTTGTCTCCCAGAGCTGCTCCGGGTTCATTTCTCCCAGACCCTTGTAGCGCTGGATATGCTGGCCACGCCGCGCCTCATCCATCAGCCAGTTAAGGGCCTGTTTGAATGACGCCACGGTCTCGCGTCGTTCGCCGCGCTCGACGTAGGCACCCTCACTCAGCAGCCCGTCCAGCTGTTGGCCGAGGGCGGCGATCTGCTGGTATTCGACACTGTTGAAAAAGTCCTGGCCCAGGGTCTGCTCGATGGCAACAATGCCATGGGTCCATTTACCGATACGCGCGGCAAAGCTGCTGGCGTCCGGGTCGGTACTCACTTCACACTGGTAGCGCTGACCGCTGCTCAGCTCCGCGTTGATGCGCTCGATCAGCTGGCCAAACCAGGCGGCGACCTGTGCGCTGTCCTTCTGGAACTCCGTATTCAGCAAGGGCATGTAAATCATCTTTTCCAGCACCTGCGGATCGTACCGGCGCGACAGGCGGCGGATGGTCGCCATCACGGCCATGTAATCATTGGCCAGGTTTTCCAGCGCCGGCCCGCTCATGGCGGGCGCGTCCGGATTTACATGCAGCTGGGACTTGTTGATGGCACTCGAGAGGAGCATCGCGTTCAACGCCGAGTCATCCTTAACATATTGTTCTTGTTTGCCTTTTTTTATTTTATAGAGCGGCGGCTGGGCGATGTAGACATACCCGCGCTCGATCAGCAGCGGCATTTGCCGGTAAAAGAAGGTCAGCAGCAGGGTGCGGATATGCGAACCGTCCACATCCGCGTCGGTCATGATGATAATGCGGTGGTAGCGCAGCTTATCGATGTTGAATTCTTCCCGCCCGATACCGCAGCCCAGGGCGGTGATCAGGGTGCCGACCTCGGCCGAGGACAGCATTTTGTCGAAGCGGGCCTTTTCAACATTCAGGATCTTGCCCTTCAATGGCAGGATGGCCTGGGTACGCCGGTCGCGCCCCTGCTTTGCCGAGCCACCGGCGGAATCACCCTCGACCAGAAACAGCTCGGACAGGGCCGGGTCGCGCTCCTGGCAATCGGCCAGCTTGCCCGGCAGGCCGGCGATATCCAGTGCGCCCTTGCGGCGCGTCATCTCGCGTGCCTTGCGCGCCGCCTCGCGGGCGCGGGCCGCATCGATGATCTTCGAGGTGATGGCCTTCGCCTCACCCGGGCTTTCCAGCAGGTAGGCCTGGAACTTTTCACCGACCAGCGACTCGACCACAGCCTTGACCTCGGATGACACCAGCTTGTCCTTGGTCTGGGATGAAAACTTGGGATCCGGCACCTTCACCGACAGCACCGCCGTCAGGCCTTCGCGCGCATCGTCACCGGTCGCCGCGACCTTGGCCTTGCGCATCAGGCCTTCCTTTTCCATGTACTGGTTCAGGGTCCGGGTCAGCGCACCGCGAAAACCGGCCAAGTGGGTGCCGCCATCGCGCTGGGGAATATTGTTGGTAAAGCAGAAAATATTTTCCTGGTAGGAGTCGTTCCACTGCATGGCCAGCTCGACGCCAATGCCGTCCTTGTCCGCAGAAAAATAGAACACCATCGGGTGCAGCGGTGTTTTCTTGCGGTTCAGATGCTCGACAAACGCACGGATACCGCCCTGATACTCGAAGATATCTTCCTTGTCGGTGCGTTCGTCGGTCAGACGGATCCGCACGCCGGAATTCAGAAAAGACAGCTCGCGCAGGCGTTTGGCGAGAATATCGTAATGGTATTCGATACTTGTGAAGATTTCACGACTGGGCTTGAAATGGATTTCGGTGCCGGTGCGATCGGTATCGCCCACCACCGCCAGTGGTGCCTGCGGGACGCCCATCTTATAGTCCTGGGCGTGAGCATGGCCATTCCGGTAGATGGACAGGCGCAGCTGCTCGGACAGCGCATTAACCACGGAAACGCCCACGCCGTGCAGGCCGCCGGATACCTTGTAGGAATTGTCATCGAATTTGCCACCGGCATGCAGCACGGTCATGATGACTTCCGCGGCGGAGACCCCTTCTTCCGGGTGCAGGTCCACCGGGATCCCGCGCCCGTTGTCTGCCACGGTGACGGAGTTGTCGCTGTGCAGGACCACCGATATTTCGGTGCAATGCCCCGCCAGCGCCTCATCGATGGAATTATCGACCACTTCGAACACCAGGTGGTGCAGACCCGTGCCGTCATCGGTATCGCCGATGTACATACCCGGACGCTTGCGCACGGCGTCGAGCCCCTTCAGTACCTTGATATTCGACGAATCGTAGGTGTCTTTCGTGGCCATAACGGCTCCTTAGAGTAAGCGCGGCATTATAGCACTTCCTGAATCGCGCCATGTTCCACGTGAAACTGCCGGAACTCATCCCACCCGGCCGTCTCGACGGACTCGCCAGTAATGGCCGTGACGAATACCTGGGCGTCGAGTTCACGCAGCGCCTGTAAAACCCGCTGCTGATTGGACCGGTCCAGTTCGCTGGTCAGATCATCCAGCAGAAAAGCGCCCGCCGGGCAGGCGCGCTCCTGTTGAAGGCGTACCTGGGCCAGCATGAAACCCACCAGCACGGACTTCTGTTGCCCGCGCGAACAATGCGTGGTGACATCACGCTCATTGATCAGCAGCCTGAAATCGGACCGATGCACGCCATGGCGGGTATAACCCTGGCCACGATCCTTATCCAGGGCAACCACCAGGGCCTCGGCCAGCGTTGTGGCTGCCGGCCAGCCGGGACTGTAACGCAGTTCCGGCGTGCTATCCGGCAACAGGGTACGCAGCTCTTCGGCCAGTAGTACCGAAAACCGGTCGAGGTAGGCCCGTCGCAAGCGATCGATGGTGGCTGCCGCTTCGACAAGTTCGGCATCCCACACCGTGATCAGTGCCGGGCGTGCGCGACTGCGCAGCGCGGCATTACGCTGTCTCAGTATCCGCGAATAGCGCTGCCATACCTCCCGGTAACCCTGTTCCACGTGAAACAGCGCCCAGTCCAGTACGTGGCGCCGGTAACGCGGACCGCCGTTGAACAGGGTCGAGGTATCGCTGCTGAGTATCTGTACCGGAAAATAGCCGGCCAGGTCCGAGAGGCGACGGATCGATTCACCGGCCAGATGTACCTGCAGCGCATCGCTGCCCCGCTCGATGCCCACGGGTACGGAATGCCCGGCCGCACCGGTAATCCGTCCCACCAGTCGAAAGGCCGGTTGTCCGTAGCGGATCGTCTCCCGGGCGGAATGGGTACGAAATGAACGGACACGCCCCAGGGTATAGATCGCTTCCAGCAGACTGGTCTTCCCGGAAGCATTGTGACCACGGATCAGGTTCATGCCGTGCGTGAATGCCAGTTGTGCAGACTGGATGTTCCTGAAATTGAGGATCTCGAGGGATTGCAGCCCACGATAGCGTTCGGATGTCTGATTGGCAGACAGGGGCTGCTCGTACGTCAATGCCTGTCCCGCTACAGCCGCATGGGCATGACGACGTAGCGGCAATCTTCCGTGCCCGGCTGATTGATCAGCGCGCTGCTGTTGGCATCACTCAGATGGATTTCGACCTGATCGGAATCCAGCACGTTCAGCACGTCCAGCACATAGGTCACATTGAAACCGACCACCAGGTTTTCGTTGCTGTAAGTGGCATCGATTTCCTCGATCGCCTCTTCCTGCTCAGGGTTATGTGCTTGAATTTTAATATTATTTTCTGATATATCTAGACGAATCCCGCGGTATTTCTCATTGGACAGGATGGAGGTCCGGGTCAGGGCCTGGCGCAACAGGTCGCGATTGACGAGCAGTTGCTTGTTGGCATTCTTGGGGATCACACGCTGGTAATCCGGGAAACGGCCGTCGATCAGTTTCGAGGTAAAGCGCAGGTCGTCGGTGGTGATGCGGATATGGTTGGAACCGAGCTCGAGCTGCAGGCTGCTGTCGCTGTCGTCCAGCAGGCGGTGCAGTTCCTGGATGCCCTTGCGCGGGACGATGACCTGCTGCTCGTCACCGGCACCGACATCGACCGCTATCTGGCACATCGCGAGTCGATGACCATCGGTGGCCACGGCACGCAATACATTAGCGCCCGGTTCCAGCATGAGACCGTTCAGGTAATAGCGGACATCCTGCTGCGCCATGGCAAACGCGGTGCGTTCGATC
>JBATJF010000053.1:0-3525 GCA_049668345.1 Gammaproteobacteria bacterium | reverse complement strand
CCGCGGCGCCGGCCTGGCGGGTTTGACGACTTGTTTCGGCTTCACCGGCGCGGGCCGCGGTTCGGGTGCCGGCGCCGCGGCCACAGGTTCGGGGGTGATCACTGGCACCACGGGTTGCGGTGCCGGTTCGGCAGGCGCCGGCGCGGCAGAGGTCGTCACCAGCGACACCGTGACCATCGGCGGGACGTCGACCGGGCGCACCGTGCTGTCACCGTGTGAGATCTGCTGGAAGACGCCGGCATGAGCGGCGACGGCAACGATAAACGCGGCCAGCCAGCCGCGCCGGTCCGTTCTCCTGCCATTGTGTGCGGATCCAGCCATCGGAGAATTACCGTAATAGCGTGTTCAGGGAATCTCTGATTTATTCGTCATGCCGGCGAAAGCCGGCATCCAGGTCACTGAAAACACTGGATCCCGGCATGCGCCGGGGTGACGATAAGTGAATGAATCAGGGGTCCCTTAGTTATTGGGATTGTTGGGAAAATATACCGTTGCGCGGCATGCGCGAGAATGTGGCATTGTGTCGCGCGACAACTTGTCGCACCGGCCGGCAGCCCGGCCCGTGGCGGGCCTTGAGCAATACGCTATTTTCGCCAGGCAGACGCCGGCGTGACCTGCCCGCAGATCAGGAGCGAATCACTTCCAGCCGCTCGACCTTCTGGTAGCCACGCGGCAGCTTGTGGCCGCGCCGGCCACGCTCGCCGGCGTACTCGTCGACCTCCGCCGCGCTCATGGTCTTGTACTTCTTGCCCGCGTGCACGGTGAGCTTCTCGCCGTCCTGGATGCAGTCGATCGCGGCCACGTATTCCTCGCGGCTCTTCAGCTTGGTGGACGGAATGCTGATGATCTTGTTGCCCTTGCCGCGCGGCAGTTGCGGCACCTCATTGAGCGGAATGACCAGCAGATAGCCCTCGGTGGTCGCCGCGACGATCCAGTCGTCGTCATGACTGCGCACCGTGACCGGCGGCAGCACATCCGCGCCCTTCGGCACCGACAGGGTGGACTTGCCTGCCTTGTTGCGCGTGATCATGTCCGCCAGCCTGGCCACGAAACCGTAGCCGGCGTCGCTGGCGAGCAGGAACAGCTGCTCCGGTTCACCCATCATCACACCGGCGAAGCGGGCGCCGTCTGCCGGCTTGAGCCGCCCGCTCAGCGGTTCGCCCTGCCCGCGCGCGCCTGGCAGGCCATGCGCAGGCAAGGCATAGGTCCGGCCGTTGGAGTCGATGAACACCGCGAGCTGGTTGCTGCGCCCTCGTGCAGCCATGAAAAAGCCGTCACCGGCCTTGTAGCTCATTTCCACCGGATCGATGTCATGTCCCTTGGCAACGCGCACCCAGCCGTTCTTGGACAGCACCACCGTCACGGCCTCGCTCGGAATCAGCGCGGTCTCGTCCAGCACCTGAGCGGCCTCGCGCTCGACGAGTGCGGAGCGCCGCGCATCACCGAACTTGTCCGCGTCCGCACGCAGCTCCTTCTTGATCAGCGTTTTCAGGCGCCGCTCGGAACCCAGGATGGCCTGCAGCTCGTCACGCTCGGCCAGCAGCTCCTCCTGCTCTGACCTGATCTTCATCTCCTCCAGTCGCGCCAGTTGACGCAGGCGCGTATCGAGGATGTAGTTGACCTGCTCCTCGGTCAGCCTGAAGCGTTCCATCAGCACCTGCTTCGGCTTGTCCTCGGTGCGGATGATATGGATGACTTCATCCAGATTGAGGAACGCGATCAGCAGACCGTCCAGCAGGTGCAGGCGGCTGTTGACCTTGTCGAGACGGAACTCGAGTCGGCGCCGTACGGTGGCAGTACGGAACTGGAGCCATTCCCGAAGGATCTCCAGAAGGTTCTTGATTCTCGGGCGCCCGTCCAGCCCGATCAGGTTCAGGTTGATGCGCACGGTGCGTTCCAGGCCGGTAGTGGAAAACAGGTGCGACATGAGCGTCTCGACGTCCACGCGGCCGGAACGCGGCACAATCACCAGGCGCGTCGGGCTCTCGTGGTCGGACTCGTCACGCAGGTCTTCAACCATGGGCAGTTTCTTCGCGTTCATCTGCGCGGCTATCTGCTCCAGCACCTTGCTGCCGGAGGTCTGGAATGGCAGCGCGGTGATCACGATATCGCCGTTCTCGACCTCGAAGCAGGCGCGGATACGCACACTGCCGTAACCGGTTCGATAGGCCTCGATCAGTTCAGCGCGCGACGAAATGATCTCCGCACCGGTGGGGAAATCCGGTCCCTGGACGATTTCGCACAGGTCCTCGAGCGTGCTCTTCGGCTTGTCAAGCAGCAGGATCGCCGCCTCGGCCACTTCGCGCAGGTTGTGCGGCGGTACGTCGGTCGCCATACCCACGGCGATGCCGGTGGCGCCGTTCAGCAATACGTTCGGCAACCGCGCCGGCAACAGCGACGGCTCATCCAGGGTACCGTCGAAATTCGGCGTCCACTCGACCGTTCCCTGACCCAGTTCGGCCAGCAGCACCTCGGCATAGGGTGTCAGGCGCGCCTCTGTATAGCGCATGGCGGCAAACGACTTGGGATCGTCCGGCGAGCCCCAGTTGCCCTGCCCGTCGACCAGCGGGTAACGGCAGGTGAAATCCTGCGCCAGGTGTACCATCGCCTCGTAGCAGGCGGAATCGCCGTGCGGATGGAACTTGCCGAGCACGTCACCGACGGTACGTGCGGATTTCTTGTGCTTGGCGGTGGCCTGCAGGCCAAGCTCGGACATGGCGTAGACGATGCGTCGCTGCACCGGTTTCAGGCCATCGCCGATATGCGGCAGCGCGCGATCCAGAATGACATACATGGAATAGTCCAGGTACGCCTTCTCGGTGAAGGTCTTCAGCGGCAGCTGCTCGATGCCTTCGTAGTCGAGTTCCAGTGTTTCCATAGAATCAAAACCTGTTATTTAGCATGCTAATAAATAGCCACGGAAACACACGGAAGCACACGGAAAAATAAAACTTCAGGCAGATCTGTGGCCTTTTTTAAGAGTCCGCGCAAACACACCTGTGCGCCTGCTCAGCCTGTCTACATAGCCGTGCAGAAACGAATCTGCACGAAAAAGCATTATGTTTTCCAGGTACTTCCGTGACTATATCCAAATTAACCGGATTGGCACGAAAACACGCAGAAAAGCACGGAAATTCCTTGATGATTTTATTCCGTGCAGTTCCGTGTGTTTCCGTGGCTATTCATAAAAACGTGAACGATCCACAACCCTCTAGACCTCGGCCAGGTCGCCGCGCGACTCCAGCCAGGTCCGCCGGTCTGATGCCCGCTTGCGCGCCAGCAGCATGTCCATCACGCTATGCGTGTCGTCGTCGGCATCGATGGTCAGTTGCACCAGCCGACGCGTCTCCGGCGCTATGGTGGTTTCACGCAGCTGGATAGGGTTCATCTCGCCCAGTCCCTTGAAGCGCTGCACCGTCACCTTGCCCTTGATCTTTTCCGCCGCAATGCGGTCCAGCACGCCCTGCTTCTCTGCATCATCCAGCGCGTAATAGACTTCCTTGCCGGCATCGATGCGATACAGGG
>JBATJF010000052.1:0-2349 GCA_049668345.1 Gammaproteobacteria bacterium | reverse complement strand
GCCGGCCTGCCGAAGCCGACCGGTTGCGTCTGACGCAAAACCCGAAGGCTGCAGGGGACCTCCCCTGCAGCGCTTCTGATTTGAACCAACCCTGACAGGAGCCAGGTAGCATGCCGTTCTGGACCATTGTGTATGCACTTCTGTTCTATGTTGCCACCGCCCTGCTGATCGGCGGCCTGGCCTACAGGATCAGGAAGTATGCAAAAATACCGGCGCCCTTGAAGATTCCGACCACCCCGGCACCGGTCACGCGCCAGGGCGTCGTGCTGCGCATGTTCCGGGAAGTGGCGTTCTTCGAGAGCCTGTTCCGTTCCAACAAGTGGATCTGGATATTCGGCTACCTGTTCCACTTCGGCATGTTCCTGGTGCTGGCACGCCACCTGCGATATTTCACCAACCCGGTCTGGTCCTGGGTCGAGCTCATCCAGCCGTTCGGCCTGTATGCCGCCTTCGCCATGGCGGCGGGCCTGGCCGGACTGTGGGCGCGCCGGGTACTGGTTGACAGGGTGCGCTATATCTCCGCGCTGTCCGATCACCTGATGCTCGCCCTGCTGATGGCCATCGCGCTCACCGGTCTGGGCATGGACTACATTTCCCACACCGATATCGTCGCCCTGAAGGCTTTTTTCCTGGGCCTGATGCGCTTCAGCTGGCAACCCATCCCGGAGGATCCGCTGTTGCTGGTGCATCTAGGGCTGGTCGCCACCCTGATGATCATCTTCCCGATCAGCAAACTGCTGCATGCGCCGGGCGTGTTCTTCAGCCCGACGCGCAACCAGGTGGACAACCCGCGCGAACAGCGCCACCTGGCACCGTGGGCGGCAGAACTCGAGAAATAACAACCGGCATAACGATCGTACCAGGAGCAGAGCGTGGCTGATTTCGAAGTACCGGAGCTGAAGGAATATCCCGTCATCCCGACCCTTCATGAAGGGGTGATGGCGCACAGCAAGCCGTTTGTGGCCAAGGAAGAGTTCCAGCAGCAGCTGGGGTTCCCGGGCGAGCTGGTCGACAACTGGCAGCAGGTCGCCATCGACAAGATGGAAGAGCTCAACGGCAAATACCGCTCGCTGCAGGTATTCCTGGACTCCTGCGTCAAGTGCGGCGCCTGCACCGACAAGTGCCACTATTACCTCGGCACGACCGATCCGAAAAACATGCCGGTCGCGCGCCAGGACCTGTATCGCAAGGTCTATCGCCGTTATTTCACCTTCGCCGGCAAGTACTTTCCCAAGCTGGTCGGCGCGGCCGACCTCACCAAGGAAGTACTGGACGACTGGTACAGCTATTTCCATCAGTGTTCGCAGTGCCGGCGCTGTTCGGTGTTCTGCCCGTATGGCATCGACACCGCCGAAATCTCCATGGCAGCGCGCGAAGTGATGGATTCCATCGGTGTCGGCCAGAAGTACTGCAACGAAATCATCGGCAAGGTCTACAAGATCGGCAACAACCTCGGCCTGCCGGAGCCGGCACTGGCCGACACCCTGGAAGGCCTGGAAGAAGACATCGAGGACGACACCGGCGTCGCGGTGCGCCTGCCGCTGGACGAGAAAGGCGCCGACATACTGGTGGTGACCCCGTCGGCGGACTTCTTCGCCGAGCCGCACGTCGACGGCCTGATGGGCTATGCCAAGGTATTCCACGAGGCCGGCATCAGCTGGACGCTGAGTTCGCATGCCAGCGAGGCCGCCAACTTCGGCATGTTCATCGGCAGCTACGAGAACATGCGCAAGGTGTCGCTGCGCATCCGCGAAGCCGCGCTCGATCTCGGCGTGAAGCGCATCATCTTCGGTGAATGCGGTCATGCCTGGCGCGTCGCCTACAGCTTCCTGAACACCCTGGCCGGGCCGTTCGATTTCCTCGACCCGAAATACCCGGTACCGCAGCACATCATGGAATTCACCTATGACCTGATCCAGCGCAACGCGATCACGCTGGACAAGTCGGCCAATGACGATATGGTGCTGACCTATCACGACTCCTGCAACGTCGCCCGCGCGTCGCGCATGGGGCCGATGCCGGGCGGGCAGTTCATCCTGCCGCGCGAGGTGATCAAGGCCAGCTGCAATCACTTTTACGATATGCCGCAGGACACGATCCATGATGCCACCTATTGCTGTGGCGGTGGCGGCGGCCTGCTGACCGACGACCTGATGGAACTGCGCGTCAAGGGCGCCCTGCCGCGCATGGAAGCCCTGAAGCACGTGGTCGAGAACCACGGCGTGACCCACATGGCCGCAATCTGCGCCATCTGCAAGAGCCAGTTCGCCAAGGTCCTGCCCTACTACGGCTTCAGGATGGACAGCATCGTCAGCGTGCACCAGCTGGTGAGCAACGCGATCGTGCTCG
>JBATJF010000051.1:0-2288 GCA_049668345.1 Gammaproteobacteria bacterium | reverse complement strand
GCCCCGGGCGGCGGCAGCGCCAACGGCGTGTCGATCCAGGTGCAGGGCATCGAGACGCTGGCGGCCTATGCGCGCATCAGTAATTACCTTGCCACCCTGACCTCGGTCCGCGGGGTGCAGGTCAGCGAGGTGACGCCGACGGCAGTGCGCTATTCCCTGCAACTCAGCGGCAGCCAGGACAGTCTGATGCGGACCATCGCCATCGGTACCGTGCTGGAGACCGCGTCGGACGGTATCCCGGGGAATTACCGGCTGCGTCAATGAAACCGCGCGATATACCGAACCTGATCACGGTATTCCGCTTCCTGCTGGTGCCGCCACTGGTCTGGCTGCTGCTCGATGACCGCTTCGCCGCGGCGCTGGTGGTGTTCGGGGTGGCGGGTTTCTCCGATGCGCTGGACGGTTACCTGGCCAAGCAGTTCCAGTGGACCAGCCGCCTCGGCTCCTTGCTGGATCCGCTGGCCGACAAGTTGTTGCTGATCGCTGCCTTCGTGACGCTGGGCTGGCTGCACGTGATACCGCTGTGGCTGGTCGGACTGGTCTGCCTGCGTGACCTGGTGATCGTCGCGGGTGCTGTGAGCTACCACTTCCTGATCGAGCCGCTGACGGCGGAGCCGAGCCTGATCAGCAAGCTGAACACGCTGGCACAGATCCTGCTGGTGCTGGCGGTCATGATCAACCGCGACCTCTACGCCCTGCCGCCATTGTGGCTGGACGTGCTGATCTACAGCGTACTTGCCTCCACGCTCTGGAGCGGGTTCGACTATGTCTGGACCTGGAGTCGCAAGGCACTGCGCACGCATGACGGGGCCTGATACCTGACGTCTGCGACGGGCCGGATGCCAGCTGCCATGAACAATCCCCAGTTGCCGCTTGGTCTCGCGCTGCGTGACAGCGCACGTTTCGAGAGCTTTTTCGGCGAACAGAACGGCGAGCTGGTCACCATCCTGCAGCAGGCCGCAACCGGTACGGGCGAATCCCTGGTTTACCTCGCCGGTGCGGACGGCCTGGGCAAGACCCACCTGCTGCAGGCCGCCTGTCGGCATGCCACGCAGGCCGGACGCAGCAGTACCTATCTGCCGCTGGACGCACGGGCGGAACTGGCACCGGAGGTGCTGGCCGGCCTGGAACAGATGGACCTGGTATGCCTGGACGATATCCAGGCGGTTGCCGGTGACGCGCCATGGGAACGCGGCGTGTTCGACCTGTTCAACCGCATGCGCGCGGCCGGCGGCACACTGCTGGTCGCCGGACAGCAGCGGCCGGACCGTGCCGGCTTCGCGCTGCCGGACCTTGTCTCGCGCCTGGCCTGGGGTGTGACCTACGTGCTCAAGCCGCCCGCCGAGGCGGACGTGCTGGCCGCACTGGACTGGCGTGCGCGCAGTCGCGGCCTGGAATTGCCCGACGTCACGGCACGCTTCCTGATCAAGCGCCTGCCGCGTGATCTGCCTGCGGTATTCGACCTGCTGGATCGTCTCGACGAGGCCTCGATGGTCGAGCAGCGGCGCCTGACGGTGCCGTTCGTGAAGGCCGTGCTGGGG
Source organism: Gammaproteobacteria bacterium (assembly GCA_049668345.1). Classification (GTDB taxonomy): domain Bacteria; phylum Pseudomonadota; class Gammaproteobacteria; order UBA9214; family UBA9214; genus UBA9214. Next base: position 747 of record JBATJF010000051.1, on the reverse strand, counting down.
CTGTTGTAGGAGCGCTTCGCAAGCGCGATCTTGTCCGGTATGAAAAAAATCTGCGGACGCGGTCCGCTCCTGCAGGAGCCGCTATTGGGGTAGGAGCGCTTCGCAAGCGCGATCTTGTTTGCAACTTAACGCGGGATTGCCTCGCGTTTGCGCGCCTTGATGTAGCCGATGCCGCCGACGAACCACGCGGTGGTCAGCACGATTTCCAGTAACCCGAGCGGGCGGGTGACGGGCGATTGCCAGGCCTCGATGACGCCGTGCGTGAAGTAGAGCAGGGCGAGGAAACAGCTCCACGCAATGGTGTAGCGTCGTGCATGCAGCATCCCGCGCAGCGGAAACAGCAGCGGGGTGACCAGGACCAGCAGCACCAGTGCCACCGGGAAGTGCGTGGACGGCGCCAGCCAGGCATACCAGGCAAGCAGCAGCGCGAAGGTGCCGAAATAGCCGGTCAGCGTGAGCGCATACAGCAGGCGTGGAGCAGGCATCAGTGGGCCGGTCTGGCGCAGGACGCGCGTGTCATTGGTCGAGCAGGGCGACGGCCCCGCGGGCCAGGCGCCGGCCAAGGGCCACGCACAGCGCCTTCTCTTCCCCGGTGACGGGACGCTTGCTGTCGGTACCGGCGGTGTGGCTGGGTCCGTACGGTGTGCCGCCACTGGTGGTGGTCAGCAGCTCGGTTTCCGAGTAGGGCAGGCCCATGATCAGCATGCCGTGATGCAACAGCGGCAGCATCATCGCCAGCAGCGTGGT
>JBATJF010000050.1:0-12071 GCA_049668345.1 Gammaproteobacteria bacterium | reverse complement strand
CGGATTCGTTGAACTCGCCGGCCGAGAACAGGTCAATGCCGGTGACCTTGAGCTTGGTCGAGGTGACCGAGCCCTTGTAGGTGGCATAGCCCAGGCCGGCGAGCTGGTTGGCCGCTACCTTGCCCTGCTCGAACAGTGGCGCAACCAGGCCATAGGCGATGCCGCGATGCTGCGCGCATTCGCCGACCGCGTAGATGCGCGGGTCGTAGGTCTGCATGACGTCGTTCACCACGATGCCGCGCTCGCAATACAGGCCGGCACTCTTCGCCAGGGCTGCATTCGGTACGATACCGACACCCATCACCACCAGGTCGGCCTCGATTTCGCTGCCATCCCTGAAACGCACACCGCGGACACGGCCGTTGCCGAGGATCTCGCTGGTCTGGGCTTCCATTAAAAAGGTCATGCCGCGCTGTTCCAGCGAGCGCTTGAGCAGCCCCGACGCCGGCTTGTCGAGCTGGCGTTCCATCAGCGAGTCGAGCAGGTGCACGACCGTCACCTCCATGCCCTGTTTCATCAGGCCGTTGGCGGCTTCCAGTCCGAGCAGGCCGCCACCGATGACCACGGCCTTCCTGTAGTCGCGCGAAGCCGCCAGCATGGTGTCGACATCGTGGATGTCGCGGAAGGCAATCACCCCGTCCTTGTCGTGTCCCGGCACCGGGATGATGAACGGGTTGGAGCCGGTCGCCAGCAACAGGCGGTCATAGTGTGCCGTGGTACCGTCATCGGCGATCACCTGGCGCTGCAGCCGGTCGATGCGGGTTATGGTCTTGCCCTTGTGCAGGCTGACACCATTGTCGATATACCATTGCTCATCGTTGAGCATGATGTCGTCGATGGTTTTCTCGCCGGCCAGCACGGGTGACAGCATGATCCGGTTGTAGTTGCCGTACGGCTCGGCGCCGAACACCGTGATGTCATAACGTTCCGGTGCGAGCTTGAGCAATTCCTCCAGTGTACGAACGCCGGCCATGCCGTTGCCCACCAGGACGAGTTTTTCCTTCATTGCCATGCGATTACCTGTGCAGATGCCGTTGTGATGGGATTGGTTTTGCAAACTCTGTACCAGTCCCGCCGGATGCCGGTTAAAAATACCTAAGCGGTTGAATCGAAATTACTAATATGGTGCATGGCAGGCGGGTGGCTAGCGGCGGGCCGGCCTGAAATTGCACTGTTTTGGCGCATGGCACCGGTTTGCGCACCTGATATATACCTCGCGCCCTGGCAAGGTCCGCGCCGTGTTTGTGCCGGCGCCCGGCACCGGCGTGATGCAGGCAAACCGCGCGCTGCGCCAGGCTGGCGCGCTGCCCCGTCCCCGGCGCTCGGGCGCAGCTGCCGCGAATTCCACAACCATCAGTTTTATCGAGCTATTTTTGCGAGATCCCGGTCTGGCACGAAACTTGTTTGTCACAGGTGAATCACGGTGAGCGGAGTGAAACATGCGACTGGCGCTGATTTCGGAATGCCCGGGGCAAAACGGCGACATGACCGCTGCGGCCGGCAAGGCCGGTTGGGATGTGGTGTGCGAGGCGGGCTATGCGCATGTGCCGGCGATGCTGGCGGGTCTGGATGCCGACGCCGCGGTGCTGCTCGCTGCGCGCGTCGACGACAGCGTGCTGCAGGCAGTCCGCCTGTTCAGCAACACCCGTCCCCTGCCGGTGGTGTTGTACACCGGCGATTCCACGCAGCAATCGATCCGTGCCGCAGTCACGGCTGGTGCGGCCGCGTATGCAGTGGACTGCAGCGATGTCAATCGAATTGGTGCGTTGCTTGATGTGGCAGTCACCCGCTTTGCCGGGGTGCAGCAGCTGAAGAAGGAACTGTGCCGGGCGAAGACCTCGCTTGCCGAGCGCAACGCGGTGGAAAAGGCCAAGGGCATCATCATGCGCCAGCGCAAGGTCAATGAAGACATGGCGTACCGGATGTTGCGCAAGCTGGCGATGGACCGCAACCGGCGCATCGGGGAAGTGGCCGGCGAGATTATTGCGCTGGCTGATGTGTTGATCTGAGCGCGGCGCACGGTTTCTGTGCAATTTCCGCGTCGCTGCACAAGGCTGGACGCATTTATGCACCGCTACTGTTCCTGATCACCTGCTATCTGTCTGTACGCCGGTGACAAGGGAGCACTGGCACAGATCCTGCAAATGATTTACACCACAGGCATCCGGCCAGCGCGGGCAGGGTGCAAATCTCCGGCAAAGTAGCCGGTAATCGAACAAGGGCGTTCTTCGTGCCGGTCTGCACCGGTGCGGCGAGCGCCTTTTTTATTGGCAGATATGAACCAGGCTGAACACAGCGCGGCAGTCACCAGTCCCTACGCGGTGCACTGGCAACGCACACCAATCGTGATCATCGGTGCCGGACCGGTTGGTCAGCGTATCGCGGCGGAATTGCGCATGCATGACAGGAACCGCGATATCGTCATGTTCGGTGACGAGCCATGGACGCCGTATGACCGGGTGCAGCTTTCGTCCTGGCTGGCGGGCGCCGTCGACACTCCCGCGACCTCCGGTGCTGACGGCGATGATCATTTCCACCAGTACCTGGGCCTCCGTATAGAGGCCATCGATCGTGACAACCGGCTGCTGATCGATGCACACGGGGACGGCTGTCCGTATGACAGGCTGGTGCTGGCGACCGGTTCGCGCGCCTTCATACCGCCGATTCAGGGAGTGGACCTGCCGGGAGTGTTTACCTTCCGTAACCTCTCGGATGCCGAGCAGCTGATGGCGCGCACGGTACGCAGCCGGCACCTGGTGGTGATCGGCGGCGGGCTGCTCGGCCTTGAAACCGCGCGGGCACTGCGTCGGTTCAATACCCGCGTGACCATCATCGAACAGTCGGCGCGCCTGATGTTCAACCAGCTTGACGACGACTGCGCGGCACTGTTGCAGGACCATGTCGAACAGGCCGGCATCGAGGTGCAGACCGGGGTGCGGGTCGAAAGAATGCTGGGCGAAGCGCGGTTGCGGGGCGTGCAGGTGTCGGGCGGAAGGATCATCGATTGCGACACGGTGGTTATCGCTGCCGGTATCACGCCCAACATCGAACTGGCGCATGCCTGTGGCCTGCATACCCGCCGCGGCGTGCTGGTCGACGACCACATGCGAACCAGTGATGAACACATCTACGCCGTCGGGGAATGCGCGGAACACCGGCAAACGGTATACGGGCTGGTGGCACCCGGGTTCGAACAGGCTGCGGTTGCCGCCCACATCCTGAGCGGACATGTCGCGGAATACAGCGGATCGATAACGGCGACCCGCCTCAAGGTGCTGGGTTTGCCCGTGCTGAGCGTGGGCGCGGTGGAGACGGAATGGCACCGTCGCGTGCTGGTTTACCGCAACCGGCGCGCCGGCGTGCTGCGCAAGGTGATGCTGGACGGCAACCGGCTCGATGCCGCCATGTCGGTAGGAGACTGGGACGAGTTCAGCCGGATACAGGAAGGTGTGCGCAACCGGCGCCGTGTGCTGCCGTGGCGCACCTTGCGCTTTCGGCTCACCGGCACGCTCTGGTCTGAGGAGCATGAAGGCGGCGTGGCGGGATGGCCGGCCGCCGCGACGGTGTGCAATTGCAAGGGTGTTTCACGCGGTACGTTGTCGCGCGCGGTGGACCAGGGTTGTGCAAGCGTGGCGTGCATTGCGCAGCAGACCGGTGCATCCACGGTTTGTGGTTCCTGCAAGCCGCTGCTGATGCAGTTGCTGGGTGCGGTGGAAATTAAGCCGGTGCGCGCCGCCCGGGTGCTCGTCGCCACGGCACTGGTCGCGCTGCTTGCCACGCTGCTGTTTTTCCTGACGTCCGGCATTCCCTACAACCCCAGCGTGCAGCATGGGTTCCAGTATGACGCGTTGTGGCGCAACGGCCTGTACAAGCAGGTCAGCGGGTTTGCATTGCTGGCGCTTGTGGTATTGCTCGGACTGCTGTCGCTACGCAAGCGTATCGCACGCATACGCTGGGGCAGTTTCGACGGCTGGCGCGTTTTGCATGTGGTGTCCGGTGTGCTGACTGTCGCAGTGCTGATCGTGCATACCGGACTGCGCATGGGTGCGCAACTGAATTTCTGGCTGCTGCTGGTGTTCGCCGGGCTGCTGCTTGCCGGCGCCGGCGCCAGTATCAGCACCGGCTTGCAGCACGCGCTGCCGCTGACACTGGCGCGCCGCAGCCGGGCATTTTCGGTGTGGGCGCATGTGCTGCTGCTCTGGCCGCTGCCGGCGCTGCTCGGTTTCCACATCCTGAAGACCTACTGGTACTAGGGATGGCTGGTGCGACATGGCGGACAGGCTTATGGGTGATCTGGCTGCTGGCAAGCGCGGGACTGGTGTTATGGCTGGCCTATACCATGCTGGCTGAATCCGCTGACAAGGCGGTGTTCATGCCCGGTGCGCTGAGTCCCGGGCATCACCAGCTGCGGCAGGCCTGTAAGGTTTGCCATACCGATCCGCTGGGCGGTGGCGAGGTGCTGCAGCAGGCCTGTGTCGATTGCCATGGCGAGGAGCGCAGGAAGCCGTTCGATTCGCACCCGGTGGCCAAGTTCAAGGACCCGCGCAATGCGGATCGTCTCGGTCGTATCGATGCCCTGCATTGCGTGACCTGCCATACCGAACATCGTCCCGGGATCACCGCCAGGGATGGCGTGACCCTGCAGGACGACCTGTGTTTCCACTGCCACAGGAACGTTGCCCTGGACCGTCCCAGCCACGAAGGCTTTCCCTTCGACGGCTGCAAGGCGAGCGGTTGTCACAACTTCCACGACAATCGTGCCCTGTACACGAATTTTCTGATCAAGCACCTCGATGAGCCGGAAACGCTGGGCACGGCCACTGTGCCGGAAACCGAGTTCCTCGAATTGCTGGACCAGCTGGCCGGTTACCCGCTGGAACATTATCCCGTCACGCCGCTGGGCAGGCGTGATGCGGACGCGCCACGGGATATCACGCTGGATACAGGGCAGAAGGCACCCGATGACTGGGCCGCGACGGCGCATGCCGCTGCCGGCGTGAACTGTACGGCATGCCACGAGACTGCGCCGGACGCGGAGGGTGCAGGGCACTGGATCGAGTCGCCCGGCATGGATGCGTGCAGCAACTGCCATCGCCTGGAAGTCGAACGCTTCCGTAAAGGCAGGCACGGCATGCGCCTGGCGGCGGGCCTGTCACCCCTGTCGGTCGCGGACGCGCGGCTGCCGATGCGCGAGGAGGCCGCGCGCGACACGCTGACCTGCAACAGCTGTCATCCCGCGCATCGCTACGATGCAACACGTGCGGCGGTCGATTCCTGCCTGGAGTGTCACAACGACTCGCATTCGCTGGCATATCGCGATTCGCCGCATTACACGCTGTGGCAAAAAGAGATTGGTGGCGATCTGCCGGACGGCAGCGGTGTTTCCTGTGCCACCTGTCACATGCCTCGCGTTGCGTTTGACGTCAGCGACTGGCTGACGCGCGTGATGGTGGACCACAACCAGAGCGCCAACCTGTCGCCGAACTCGAAGATGATTCGTACCACCTGCCTGCATTGTCACGGTCTGGAATTCTCGATTGACGCGCTAGCGGACCGGCAACTGATAGACAACAACTTCCGCGGCCGTCCATCCCTGCATGTCGAGACCATGGGGCTGGCCGCCGCCGAGGCTGAACGCCGCGCCAGCGAGGCAGGCGACGAGGACGATACCAGCATGTTTGGCTTCTGAAAATTTCAACCCTACGGTGAACGAGGAGGTAGTCATGAGCAGCAAGATGAAATACAGCGCAGGCATCGCGGTTTGTGTGGCAGTGGGTGCGGCAATCGCAGCCGAGCCCGGCTCGGAAACGGTTTCGGTGAAGGCCATGGCCGATGCCTTGCACATGGTGATGGATTCCGACCGCACGGTCTACACCAAGACCATTGTCAACAGGCTGGTCAAGAAAGAGAAGGTCATCAAGGCTACCGAGCATTTCGAGGATGACAAGTCACTTGCGCTGCCGGCACAGATGTTCCGCTTCGGTTCGGAGCTGGTGGCGGAGCGTGCGGCGAAGAACCCCGACGTGGAATTCAGCTATTCGCTGCAGTCCCTGTGGCCGGTCAACAGGCAGAACGCCCCGAAGACCGAGGCCGAAAAAACCGGCCTGCAGTACGTGGTCGATAACGTGGGCAAGAACTACTACACCACCGAAACGCTGGGCGGACAGAAGTATTTCACCGCCATCTACCCGGATATCGGCGTCGCGCCGGTGTGCGTTGCCTGCCACAACGCACATCCGGATTCGCCGAAGGACGATTTCAAGCTGGGCGATGTGATGGGTGGCGTCGTGATCCGAATCCCGGTTGCAGGCTAGTCCACTAACCCTGTCCATTTCTTATATTGAGGAGAAAATCATGCTGACATCGGAACAAATCACTTTCGTGAAGGACAGCTGGAGCAAGGTTGTACCGATTGCGCCTGCCGCGGCGGAACTGTTCTACGGCAGGTTGTTTGAGCTTGACCCGTCGCTGAAGCCGATGTTCAAGGGCAACATGGTGGAGCAGGGCGAGAAGCTGATGAAAATGATCGGCGTCGCCGTGGACAATCTCGACAGGCTGGATGAAATCGTGCCCGCGGTGCAGGATCTCGGCGTCAGGCACCTCGATTACGGTGTCAGGAATTCGCACTACGATACCGTCGGCGCTGCCCTGTTATGGACGCTTGAACAGGGTCTGGGCGATGTCTTTACCCCCGGCGTCAAGCAGGCCTGGACCGATGTGTACATGCTGCTCGCCAGTACCATGAAGGAGGCGGCTACCGCAGCAGCCTGAGCGCATAACGGCACAACCCCGGGTTTCCGGCTGCGACGCCTGCAAGTCGCAGCCGGTTCCGTGTGTAGCTGTCGTTGTGCCGGGCAGCCATTGATAGCAGCGGGCGGTTTACGCTGCAGCGGGCAGGCCGATGCGTGCACCGGTCTGGAAATGCGGTGCACCGCCTCGGTGCAACACGCGTGCCGCATGACGCTAGTAGCCGGCGTAATTTCGTATTTTCAGTTACTTATATTGCTGGCACGGAAACTGCTAGTTACCTGGCATGCCGCTGCGCAACCGCGGTTGCGTTATGTGACGGCAGCCAGCATGGGTTGCCGCCGACAACGGGAGTCCGCAGGAGCATCTCCAGTCAGGAGTGATCGTGTGTACCCGCTTTTCAAACAGCAAAGGAGTGACCATGAAGATCACGCGGTTCAGCAAGCTAATGGCCCGTACCGGCCGGTTTACAGGACGTATGCTGCAGGCAATGACGGCGGGCATCGCGTTCGGACTGCTGGCCGGCGCATTGCAGACGGCCGGTGCCGGCGCACTGGAAAAGGAAGACCTCAAGTTCGGATTCATCAAGCTGACCGACATGGCGCCCCTGGCCATAGCCTATGAAAAGGGCTACTTCGAGGACGAGGGTCTGTATGTCACGCTGGAAGCCCAGGCCAACTGGAAAGTGCTGCTGGACCGCGTTATCGATGGTGAGCTCGATGGCGCGCACATGCTGGCCGGTCAGCCACTCGGCGCAACCATCGGTTTCGGCACGAAGGCACACATCATCACCGCGTTCAGCATGGACCTTAACGGTAATGGCATCACGGTTTCCAATGACATCTGGGAGCAGATGAAAAAGCATGTACCGCACGAAAACGGCAAGCCGGTACATCCGATCAAGGCCGATTACCTCAAGCCGGTGGTCGAGAAGTACAACAGCGAGGGCAAGCCCTTCAAGATGGGCATGGTATTCCCGGTCTCCACGCACAACTATGAGCTGCGCTACTGGCTCGCCGCCGGTGGCATCCATCCCGGCTTCTATGCGCCCGACAAGGGCGACATCACCGGCCAGATCAAGGCGCAGGCGCTGCTGTCGGTGACGCCGCCGCCGCAGATGCCGTCGACAATGGAGGCCGGCACGATCTACGGCTACTGCGTAGGTGAGCCGTGGAACCAGCAGGCGGTGTTCAAGGGCATCGGCGTGCCGGTGATCACCGACTACGAAATCTGGAAGGACAACCCGGAGAAGGTGTTCGGCGTGTCCAGCGAATGGGCGAAACAGAATCCGAATACCCACAGGGCGGTGCTCAAGGCAATGATCCGTGCCGCCATGTGGCTTGATTCCGGTGGTCTGGCCAACCGCAAGGAAGCCGCGAAGATCATGTCGCGACCGGAGTATGTCGGCGCCGATTACGAGGTGATTGCCAACAGCATGACCGGTACATTTGAATACGAGAAGGGTGACAAGCGCTCGGTGCCGGATTTCAACGTATTCTTCCGCTACAACGCGACCTACCCGTACTACTCGGATGCCGTGTGGTACCTGACCCAGATGCGGCGCTGGGGGCAGATCGCGGAGTACAAGCCGGATTCATGGTACCTGGAAACGGCGAAGCAGGTGTACCGGCCGGACCTGTATGCCGAGGCGGCAAGGGAACTGATAGCCGAGGGCAAGGCGAAGGCGTCCGACTTCCCGGAATTTGACACGGAAACGGGCTTCCGCCCGCCGCAGTCGGAGTTTATCGACGGTATAACCTTCAATGGCAACAAGCCGAACGATTATCTCGCGCAGTTCCCGATCGGCCTGAAAGGCAAGGACAAGGTGAACTGACCGGTGCGTATGGCGCACTACCAGGGGCATTCACTTGCTGCCAAGGAGCCGTAAACATGACAACTGATACAGTGAAGACATTCCAGAAACAGGATTACGAGGAGGCCGTCCGGGTATTCGTATTGCCACTGATCGCATTCGTCCTGTTCCTGGGGTTGTGGAGCGCATCCGCAGCGCGGATCGAAACCTCGCTGGGACAGTTGCCGGGCCCTACCGAGGTCTGGGCACAGGCTGTGAACCTGCTGGACGAGCATCGCGCCGAACGCGCCAAGGAAGCCGCGTTCATTGAACGTCAGGAAAAGCGCAACCAGACAAAACTGGCCGAGAATCCCGATGCCAGTGTGCGCATCCGCCCGTACACCGGCAAACCCACTTTCCTGGACCAGATTGTCACCAGCCTGCTGACAGTTTTCACCGGGTTCCTGCTCGGTTCGATCATCGCCGTGCCGATCGGCGTGTTGTCCGGGCTGAGCACCAATGTATACCGGGCCATCAACCCGATTGTGCAGATATTCAAGCCGGTATCTCCGCTGGCGTGGCTGCCAATCGTCACCATGCTGGTCAGTGCGCTGTATGTCTCCGATGACCCGATGTTTTCCAAGTCCTACGTGACCTCGGCGATAACCGTGACGCTGTGCTGCCTGTGGCCAACGCTGATCAATACCGCAGTGGGCGTGTCATCCATGGACCGCGACCTGGTCAATGTCGGCAAGGTGCTGCGACTGGGCTGGCTGACCATGGTGTGGAAGATCGCATTGCCATCCGCGATCCCGATGATATTTACCGGGCTGCGGCTGAGTCTCGGTATCGGCTGGATGGTGCTGATCGCGGCGGAGATGCTGGCGCAGAACCCGGGCCTGGGCAAGTTCGTCTGGGATGAATTCCAGAACGGAAGCACCAATTCGCTCGGCCGTATCATGGTTGCGGTATTCACCATCGGCATCATCGGCTTCCTGCTCGATCGCGGCATGCTGATGATCCAGCGTCGCGTGTCCTGGGACAAGGATGCCGTATTGCGCTGATGTGCGGCCAGCCGATGAATAATTTCAGGAGAGTGTAATGTCAGGTGAGCATCTCAACATCGATCACATGTCCATGGTTTTCGAAACACCGAGCGGCCCCTTTACCGCGCTCGATAACGTCAACCTGGTCATCGGGCAGGGCGAATACGTCTCTTTGATCGGGCATTCCGGTTGCGGAAAATCGACCGTGCTGAACGTAGTCGCCGGCCTGCTGCAGGCAAGCACCGGTGGTGTCGTTCTGGACGGCACGGAGGTGAACGAGCCGGGACCGGAGCGTGCCGTGGTATTCCAGCATCACTCGCTGCTGCCGTGGCTGAGTGCATATGAAAATGTCGAGCTGGCGGTCAAGCAGGTGTTCCGCGGCAAAAAGAGCAAGGCCGATATGAGGGAGTGGATCGAGCACAACCTGCGGCTCGTGCACATGGAGCATGCCATGGACAAGCTGCCGGGGGAGATCTCCGGTGGCATGAAGCAGCGCGTGGGCATCGCACGTGCACTGGCGATGCAACCCAAGGTACTGTTGATGGATGAACCCTTCGGCGCGCTGGACGCACTGACCCGGGCACACATGCAGGACTCGCTGATGGAGATCCATGCCGAGCTCGGCAATACCGTAATCATGATCACGCATGATGTCGACGAGGCGGTATTGCTGTCCGATCGCATTGTCATGATGACCAATGGTCCGGCTGCCACCATCGGAGAGGTCCTCGATATCCGGCTGGGGCGTCCGCGCGACCGTGTCGAGCTGGCCGACAGTACCGAGTACAACCAGTATCGCGCCGCGGTACTCAAGTTCCTCTATGAGCGTCAGCGTCGGCCGGCTACTGAAAGTAGCAGCACTCCTGACGAGGAAAAATCCGATACCCGGGAAGTCGGTAAACAGAAAAAGTCACTCAAGGTGGTGACCGGCATGGCGGCCGCCTAGTCCGCATGCTATATACAGGTTGCGGGCGACGCCATGACGCCTGGCGTGTGCCGCAGCTTTCCTTGATATCGAATACAGTCCGCTGCCGAAAACAACGGGATTCAGTAACACTTCGGATTGAGACTGCTTGTATGGATCTGGTAGTGCAAACATGACAGGGCAGTCCCTGCCGGTCAGTGGCGTAATCCTCGCCGGGGGGCGTGGTCTGCGCATGGGCGGAAAGGACAAGGGGCTGATTCCGTACGGTGGCATGACCCTGGTCGAATCCGTTATCGGCATGCTGGCGCCACAGGTCAGCGACCTCGTCATCAACGCCAACCGCAACATCGACGCGTACGCGCGGTTCGGCTACCCGGTGCATGCCGATGTGGTGGACGGATACCACGGACCGCTGGTCGGCATGCTGACCGGCCTGTCGCTGGCCAGCCATGAATATACAGTGTTTGCACCCTGCGATGCCGTTGCGCTGCCGGAAGATCTGGTCGCGCGATTCCGGAGCGCCATGCAGGCGAGCGGCAGCCTGGCGTGTTACGCACATGACGGAGCGCGCGCACACCCTGTTCATGCCCTGCTGCACAGGTCTTGTCTCGGGTCATTGCTCGATTACCTGGAAGCCGGCGAGCGCAGTGTAATGCCCTGGATGCAGCAGGTCGGCGCACGGCAAGTCGACTTTTCCGATTGCCGCCAGGATTTCAGAAATATCAATCAGCCCGCCGATCTTGACTGCTCGACGCGGTAGCGCCGCGAGCTGATTGACTGCCGGCCGGCAACAGTATATTTTCCGGGCTTCATGAAGTTCACATCGCACAACCGGCCCTTGCTGCATCCCGGCCTGCTGCTGGTGCTCGTGCTGCTGCTCGGGCAAACACTGGCGCTGGCGCACGACCATGATGCCGATGCCGGACCGAAGGACAATTGCGCGCTGTGTCTGCATGCGCATCATGCCGACGGTGTCCTGCCGCAGCCGGCAGTCGGCATTCAGCCATCGGTCGACTCCCTGTTCGAGACGGGGATCCCGGATACGCTGTTTGCCGGCAGCTTTAGCCCGCTCTACCAGTCCCGCGCCCCGCCACACATCTTCCTCTAGGCCGTTTTTACCGGGTACACGCATCCCGTCCGTCGTCGGGGTGTGTGCTCGTTAATGTTTGCAGAGAGGAAGGTTCATGAAGAACATACCCGCTGTATATGCAGTTCTGCTGCTGCTGCCTGCACTCCCGGCGCTTGCCGGCGGGACCGAAGACAGCCGCCAGCTGAAAGACGAAATCGAACACATCAGGGAGATGTACGAGCAGCGTATCCATGCGCTGGAAGCGCGTATCGAGGCACTCGAGCAGGCCGAACGGACAGATACCGGCACTGCCCCGGAGCAACCGGCAACGACGGCTTTCGTAACAGAACAGCCTCTGGCGGCGTCTGACGGCGTGACCGGCAATGCATTCAACCCGGCAATATCCCTTGTGTTGCAGGGTTCGGTGAATGGATACACCGCCGACCCGGACAGTTATGCCCTGCCGGGCTTCCAGACCGGCGGCGAGGCCGG
>JBATJF010000049.1:0-6303 GCA_049668345.1 Gammaproteobacteria bacterium | reverse complement strand
GCGCGGCGCGGGTGGCGATATTCACCACCGCCGGCAGCACGGTCTCCAGCATGGGCGCCAGGCTCGCGCCGGGCGGTGGCGGCGCGGCCCCCGACGGCAGTTGCACCATGCCTGACAGGGCAATCGCCAGCAGGCATGCGGCGTACCGTGGCAGGCAGGGTCTGGCTGTCCTCATTCGAAATCCTCTCCTGTCCCGCCGGCAAACCGGGGACAGATCACGTATTCAAGCGGCATACAACATTCAGTCGGCACAATGTACCGTAAAAACCTGGTCTGTCCCCGTCTCACGTCTCACGTGACCGCACGCTGATCGGCTGTCAGATAATGAACACTGAACAGCCCGGCCTGATCACGCCACACCCGGACCGGGGCAAAACCGGCCCGGGCCGCCAGCGCATGAAACTCCGCGATCGAATACTTGTAGGAATTCTCGGTGTGAATGGTCTCGCCGGCTGCAAAGCGGTAGACATCGCCGTCGATGCGCACACGGTGGTCCCGCCGGCATTCCAGGTGCATCTCGATCCGGCCCAGGTCCGCGTTGTAAATCGCCTTGTGGGCGAAATTTCCGGGATCGAAATCCGCCTCCAGCCGTCGGTTGATGTGCGCGAGCATGTTGAGATTGAAATCGGCCGTGACGCCCTGTTTGTCGTTATAGGCACACTCCAGGATACCGGCATCCTTCTTGAGATCGACACCGATCAGCAGACCGCCGTCACGGCCCACCAGTCGCCGTACCTGCCGGAGCAGCTGCAGGGCAGCGGCCGGTTCGAAGTTGCCGATACTGGAGCCCGGGAAAAAGGCGTTATGACGGCCCGGACCGAAATCGGGCATGTCCCAGGGTTGCGAGTAGTCGACACAGGCGGCATGCACCGTGAGCCAGGGATAGTCGCGCGCCAGCGCCTGTGCGGCATCGATCAGGTGCTCGCGTGAAATATCCATGGGCACGTAGATCCGCGGCCGCGCGGCCTCCAGCAGCAGGCGTATCTTGATGCTGCTGCCACTGCCCAGTTCCAGCAGGATGCTGTGCGACCCCAGCAGCCGGGCCATTTCGTCGGCATGCCGCCTGAGCAGCCCGATTTCGGTACGCGTCGGATAGTATTCCGGCAGCCGGGTAATGACATCGAACAGCTCCGAGCCGGTCTTGTCGTAGAACAGCTTGGGCGGCAGGTATTTCTGCCTGCGGCTGAGACCGGCACGGACCTCGGCCGCCATGGACGCTGCCGGGCGGTACAGCTCGTGATAATGGATCGTGTCCCTTTTACCTGCCGTTGTCGTTGCCATGCCGTGTTCCGTCGCGCGCTCAGGGATCATCGGCCAGGCGGATGCCGGTGAACTGCCACTGGTCCCCGGGGTAGAAGAAATTGCGATACGTCGTGCGGGCATGGCCGGGCGGCGTGACACAGGAACTGCCGCGCAGCACGTACTGGTTGCACATGAACTTGCCGTTGTATTCGCCGATGGCGCCCGCGGCCGGGCGGTAGCCCGGATAGGGCGCATAGCCCGAACGCGTCCATTGCCACAGGCTGCCGAACATCTGCACCGGCCCGTCACTGTCAACGGCTGCGCGCGGGTGCAGTGCAATGTCAGCGTGTTCGGGGACCAGTTGCAGTTGCCCGCAGGCCGCCTCCCATTCCTGCTCGGTCGGCAGCCGCCTGCCGAACCAGCGCGCGCAGGCATCCGCCTCGTAGTAGTTGACGTGACTGACCGGCAGGCCGGGATCGAGCGGGCGCAGGCCATACAGGGTGTACTCGAACCAGTCGCCGTCCCGCTGTACCCAGTAGCGCGGGTGCGCGGCATTGCCGGCTTCTTTCCACAGCCAGCCATCTGCCAGCCACAGCCCGGGACTCGTGTAACCGCCCTCCTCCATGAAGGCCAGGTACTCGGCATTGGTGACCAGGCGATTGGCCAGGCGAAAGGCCGGCAGGTGGTAACGGTGTGCCGGGGCCTCGTTGTCAAAATGAAACCGGCTGCCGCCCGTCCCGATAACCGCGTCCATGGTCGCGAATTCCGTGAAGTCCAGGGGCCGGGAACCGGCCGGTTGCGCGGCCGGCGGCGCCCGGCCGAGCGCGGGATACAGCGGGTTGAACGAGAAACTGTACTTGATATCGGTGCACAGCAGTTCCTGGTGCTGCTGCTCGTGCTGCAGGCCCAGTTCGCAACGCGAAAGGATGCTGTCCCGCTGCGGGTGGTCCGGCTGCGCCAGCAGGCCGATCATGGCGGCATCGACATGGGTACGATACCCGCGCACTTCCCGTACGGTCGGCCGCGACAGCAGGCCGCGCTGCGCACGCGGATACTGCGCACCGACACCGTGATAGTAACTGTTGAACAGGTATTCGCAGGCCGGATGAAAGGGCCGGTAGCCGTCGGCAAACGGCAGCAGGATGAAGGTCTCGAAAAACCAGCTGCTATGCGCCAGGTGCCACTTGGGCGGGCTCACCTCGGGCATGGCCTGCAGGCCGTAGTCCTCCAACTCCAGCGGCTCGCACAGCGCCAGGGTCGCCTCGCGGATCTTCCGGTAGCCCGCCGGAACAGCGGTCTCGGCCGGATGATTGTTTTGCTTCAGCTCCAGCATGCTCATGCCCGCTCCCTTTTACAACGCGCCATGGCCGCACAGGATTCGCCCGGCACGAATCAGCCGGTGTTCACATGTTAACGCACATCGCGAGTGTAGACCGAAAACGGGGCATCAGGTTCATCACTCGCCGCATACACCCGTAATATATGTCGGGAAATACGCGATAATCCCTGCGCCCCGCCTGGCGGACGGGATCAGGCAGTGACGGTGGGTTCGGAGCACAGGTCTATCCCGCATTTCTCACCGGGAAGCTGTTGACGGACATAATGAATTGAGATCGTCCCCGGATTGAGTGGGTAACACGTCAATTCAGACGAGACGCATTCCTTCCGATGGCAAGGCTGTTGGCCGAATGAATTCGGCCAGCGGTTTTTCATCGTCATTCGATCAGACCAGTAGGGTCGAATTCATTCGACCAACGGTGTATCACAATCAGACGTGCAGGGTCGAATTCATTCGACCCTTCGCGAACCAGCAGGTGTGCTGCGGTGATATCCGTAAACAAAGGATGACGACCGCGGGTAACCGTGGTGATGCACCAGAGTTGATGGTGCAGGGAATGACGCCCCCTGCGCAATGCATCACAGGACAGGGCAATCTCCCTGTCTCCTGTAGGGTCGAATTCATTCGACCATTTACGAACCAGCTGTTGGCCGAATGAATTCGGCCCTGCAACGGTAATCTACCCGCTCGATCCGGGGAAGAGCCATGAATTGAGATCATGAAAGTGATGCCCATTCTGCAACAAGCAGCGTGTCATCGGGCAGTGCCTGTCCCGGCGAGAAATGCGGGCTATCTATCTGTCATTTTTTCCACGGCAATGCCTCAAAGCCGCACCTTGCGCAGGCGCAGCGCATTAGTGATGACCGACACCGAGCTGAAGCTCATGGCGGCGGCTGCGATCATCGGTGACAGCAGCAGCCCGAAGACCGGGTACAGCACGCCCGCCGCCACCGGCACGCCCAGCGCATTGTAGATGAAGGCGAAGAACAGGTTCTGGCGGATGTTGCGCATCACGTGGCGACTCAGGTGGCGCGCGCGCACGATACCGCGCAGGTCGCCCCTGACCAGCGTGATCCCGGCGCTCTCCATGGCGACATCGGTACCCGTGCCCATGGCAATACCGACGTGGGCCTGGGCCAGCGCGGGGGCATCGTTGATGCCGTCGCCCGCCATGGCGACGATGCGCCCTTCTGCCTGGAGCTGCCTGACGATCCCGGCCTTCTGCTCCGGCAGCACTTCGGCCTCGACGCGGTCGATGCCGAGCTTGCCTGCCACCGCCTCGGCGGTGGTGCGGTTGTCGCCGGTCAGCATCACCACCCGCACACCGGCCGCATGCAGCGCGCGGATGGCCTCTGGCGTGGAGTCCTTGAGGGGATCGGCGACGCCGATCAGCCCGGCGGCCCGGCCGTCGATGGCCACGAACATCACCGTCTGGCCCTGCGCACGGCCGGCCCCGGCCCGCTGCGGCAGATCACCCGGATCGATGTTCAGGCTTTCCAGCAACCCGGCGTTGCCCAGCGCCACCCGCCGTCCATCGACGCTCCCGGTTACACCCTGGCCGGCGACAGCCTCGAAGGCGTCGGTCGGTAACAGGGTGACATGGCGCTCCTGCGCGCCGCGCACGATGGCATCGGCCAGCGGGTGTTCGCTGGCGCGCTCCAGGCTGGACGCCAGTTGCAGCACTTCGTCATCGGTAAAGCCGTCGGCGGACTGGACCGCAACCAGCTGCGGCCTGCCTTCGGTCAGGGTGCCGGTCTTGTCCACCACCACGGTATCGACCCGCTCCATGGTCTCGAGCGCCTCGGCATGCCTTATCAGTACACCGAGCGTCGCGCCCTTGCCGGTGCCGACCATGATCGACACGGGGGTGGCCAGCCCCAGTGCGCAGGGACAGGCAATGATCAGGACGGCGACCGCATTGATGACGGCGTGCGCGAGGCGCGGCTCCGGCCCCCAGAAGCCCCACACCAGCAGCGTAGTGGCAGCAACAAGGATCACCGCCGGCACGAACCAGCCAGCCACCCTGTCGGCCAGTTTCTGAATGGGTGCGCGCGAACGCTGCGCCTCGCTGACCATGCGTACGATCCGCGCCAGCAGGGTGTCCGCACCGACCTTTTCCGCCCGCATCAGCAGGCTGCCGTTGCCGTTCAGCGTGGCTCCGACCAGCGCTGCCCCGGCATGCTTTTCCACCGGCATGGGTTCGCCGGTCACCATGGATTCATCGACCGCGCTGTTGCCCTGTGTGACCACGCCGTCCACCGGTATTTTTTCACCCGGGCGTATGCGCAGGATGTCGCCCGGCCGGACCTGCTGCAGCGGGATGTCTTCCTCGGAACCGTCATCGCGCACGATACGCGCGCTGCTGGGCGCCAGTCCGAGCAGCAGCCTGATGGCGGCATTGGTCTGGCCGCGGGCACGCAGCTCCAGCACCTGTCCCAGCAGCACCAGCGTGGTGATCACCGCGGCTGCCTCGAAGTAAACCGGCACCGTGCCATCGGCGTGCAGCATGGCGGCCGGGAACAGCTGCGGCAGCAGCAGGGCCACGACACTGTAGCTCCAGGCCACCGCCACACCCAGGCCGATCAGGGTGAACATGTTGAGGTTGCGGCTCAGCAGCGACTGCCAGCCGCGCACGAAGAACGGCCAGCCGCCCCACAGCACCACCGGCGTTGCCAGCACGAACTCGATCCATTGCACCGTTCGCATGGACAGCGCCTCAGGCAGCCAGGCGGGTGCCAGGTCGGCAGTCATTGCCAGCAGAAATACGGGCAAGGCAAGCAGGCCGCTCACCCGGAAGCGCCGGGTCATGTCATCAAGTTCGCTGCTATCCTCTTCCAGAGCGACTGTGCGGGGTTCCAGCGCCATGCCGCACTTCGGGCAGTTGCCCGGATGATCCCGCACGATCTCCGGATGCATGGGACAGGTGTATTCGGTGCGCGCCGCTGTCAGCGGAATGTCGAGGGGCTCCAGCGCCATGCCGCATGTCGGGCACGGACCGGGACCGGCCTGCCGGACCTCCGGGTGCATGGGACAGGTATACAGTGCTGTTTCGACCCTGCAGGCAGCATCCGGACAGCCTGCGGCGACTGCCGCATCCGTTGCCGCCCGGTCCTGATGCAGGTACTGCACGGGGGCGGCACGGAATTTTTCCAGGCAGCCGGCGCAGCAGAACCAGTAGTCCGTGCCGGCGTGCGTATACCGGTGCTCGCTGTCGCTGCTGACCTGCATGCCGCACACGGGATCAATCGCGATTGTCACAGGCACCTCCTCAAGCCGGCCGATACGGCGGTCGCCGTAACCGCCCTCAACTCTTAAACACCGGAAAAATCAATCGCGCATGAGATGCGCTCCAGCATCAATAGCCACCCCACCATTCACGTCTCACGCTTCACGCGCCATTAAAGGTGCGTAAAACGCACCCTACCCCCTGCATATATTTTTCCGTGTCCTTCCGTGGATTCCGTGGCCATTAACCTTCTTATCAGACATTCATTTCTTTCACGTCTCACGCTTCAGGCACCAGCGCACCCCGTGCGCCATTAATGGTGCGTAAAATGCACCCTACGCCTCGCCCTGGATAATTATTTTTTCCCTCTTCTTCCGTGTGTTTCCGTGGCCATTATCAATCTCAGCTGCAATTCACCTTTCACCTTTCACCTTCACCTTTCACCGTTCACGTCTCACGCATTATTGTTCCGTTTACTTCCGCTGCCATTACCGTT
>JBATJF010000048.1:0-12338 GCA_049668345.1 Gammaproteobacteria bacterium | reverse complement strand
GTAATGGACCGGCATACCCGCCAGATCATCGGCTGGAGCTTTGCCGAGGCGCGCTCGGCAGCACTGGTGCGAGAGGCGCTGCTGATGGCCATGCAATCATACACGCCGACAGCAGAGACCATCTTCCATTCGGACCAGGGGTGTGAGTATGCCTCAAAGGAATATCGTCGTGTGCTGGAGGCGTTCGGGCTGCGGGTTAGTATGAGTCGCAAGGGCCATTGCTGGGACAATGCCTACATGGAATCGTTTTTCCACACATTGAAGATCGAGATGGTGTACTTCCAGAAGTTCAGGAATCTGCCGGAAGCGACGGCGTATATCATCGACTACATTCGTTTTTACAACAGCGAGCGGCTACACTCCGGATTGAATTACCAAACGCCGGATCAGGCGGCTAGCGTGGCAGCATGAAGGGTGTCAATAATATCGGGGTAATATCAGACCGGCCTGCGGCCGGCCGCTGAGCGCAGCGTTAGGCGTCACAAAAACATCCTGGAGACAACCGATTGAAAGCGCGACATGTTGTCCTCCTGCTCGTATCCCACGGCCTCATCGGAGCTGTCGGCTTTGCTGCCGGAATCTACGTTCTGCCGATCCTCATCGCGCCAGCAGCGCCTTCCGCTGCTGAGGTATCAGCAGTTGCCGAATCTGCAGCTTACACCGCGGAGTTTCGCCGAGATCTAAAGGACAGCGATGCGTTGCATTGGGGAGAGGGCAAGGTTTCTATAGGCACGAATTCGCTATCGCTCATGGGAAGGTTGGCACCAGGCCCTGACTACAAGCTCTACCTGTCCCCGGTTTTCGTTGAAACCGAAGTCGAGTTCAATCGCTTGAAGTCGCAGATGGCTCTAGTGGGTGACGTCAAGACGTTTAGCAATTTCCTTGTCCCGGTTCCGCCTGGCGTGAACCCATCTGAGTACTCGAGCGTCATAGTTTGGTGCGAAACCTTTGGTGAGTTCATTACGTCAGCGAAGTACAAGTAGCTGTGGTGGAGTTGTGCAGTGACGCCTTACTATGCGTTCAAGCGGACCTGCGGGGAGGTAGTTCGAATGAACCGATCACTGTCGGCCGCAGGCCGCTTAACGCGGCGTTATGCTGCAATCCCGCGCTTGTAACCCGTAACGTAACAGGTTACACTCCTTTTATGATAAGGAGCTTCAAGCACAAGGGCCTCGAAAAGTTCTTTCTGAGAGGTTCTAAGTCTGGAATTCATGCTAAACACGCAAACCGATTGAAGCTGATTCTTGGTCGCTTGAATGCCTCGACAGGGCCAAAGGATATGGATCTTCCGGGACTGAAATTGCATGCGCTCGGAGGTAAGCGGAAAGGCATATGGTCAGTTTGGGTGAGTGGCAACTGGCGCATAACCTTCTGTTTCAAGGATAAGGATGCAGATGTTGTTGATTATGAAGACTATCACTGAGGTGTAATGATGAAGATGCACAACCCTCCCCATCCAGGTGAAATTTTGCGAGAGCTATGTATAGAACCCCTGGGTCTGAGTATTACTGAAGCAGCGGAAGCCCTGGGTGTTACCCGTAAAACGCTGTCGGCTATTCTCAATGGCCGTTCAGGCATTAGCCCTGAAATGGCGGTCCGGTTATCTCTGGCTTTTGGTACGTCCTCCGAGAGCTGGCTTAACCAGCAGTCGCAGTATGATCTATGGGAAGCTGAAAAGAAGCGGAAGCAGTTAAATGTCAAGAAGCTATCTGCAGCATAACAATACGCCCAAGCCGACGCAGTAAACTGCGCGGCTTGGCTTAGACGTTAGGCTTTCTGTGGTAAACCTCGCTAAGCTTCTAGATCTCATGCCTGTAAGAGCTCAATCATGCTGAACGTCTTGTTGCTATTTCTGGGTGTAGTCTTGCTTAGCGCCGGTGGTGAAGCATTGATTCGGGGCTCATTGGCTGCGGCCAAGCGACTTGGCGTATCGCCGTTACTAAGCGGCCTTGTGATCGTAGGATTCGGCACATCGGCACCGGAGCTGGTAGTTTCTATTGACGCGGCTGTAAATGGACGCCCCGATATCGCCATCGGCAATGTCGTTGGTAGCAATATCGGTAACGTTCTTCTTATTCTTGGAATATGCGCATTAATTACGCCACTGGCGGCCAGACCCTTGGCGCTGCGTAGGGACTCTGTCACTGTAGTACTCGCTAGCGTACTGTTCCTGGTCTTGGTCGGTGGAAGTGCCCTTAATCGCGCGGATGCAGCAATCTTCTTGTTGGCTTTGTTGGCCTACCTGTCATGGGCCTACCTGACCGAACGCTCCGGTTTCGCACCCCCAGCAGAACTTCATAAGGCCGAAGCGGAAGAGCTTTCTAGGGTGCCAAAGTCGGTGTTATGGACTGTGGCCGCAGTGATTTCGGGGTTAGTGCTATTAATCGGTGGCTCACACATTCTTCTGACTGGGGCCGTGGGAATTGCAGAGCACTTCGGGATTCCCGAGGCTGTTATTGGCCTGACCTTGGTAGCGGTTGGCACGTCACTACCGGAGCTTTCGATATCGGTGATTGCTGCAATCCGGCGACATGCCGATGTTGCAGTCGGCAATATACTTGGAAGCAATATATTCAACTTGTTGGGAATTCTGGGGATCTCCGCGCTTCTCCAGCCACTTCCTGTCCACGCTAGAATCCTGCAGTTTGATCAGTGGGTAATGCTTGGAGCTGCACTACTCCTGATGCTCTTCTTGTATACGGGGCGTCGACTTAGCCGGATGGAAGGTGGTTTATTGTTGATCGGCTACGGTGTTTACGTTGGACTGAGCTTTACCGTGTTTGGCGGCTGATGTCGGTTGGATGTGCTCATCCAATCAAGAAATCAACAGATTGCCTAACAATGCGCTGTACCGGACGGCGACTCCGCTGCGCTCCATTGCCGCCGGTGAGCTTGGTCGTTAGAGGACTGAATATATAACGTCTTGACGTTATAGCGACATAGTGCTATATATTCCCCCCATGAGCAGTGATCCCAAACGAGCAACCGTATATTTTGATCCAGCGATTCACCGCGCACTCCGGGTCAAAGCAGCAGAGACTGAGCGATCCATATCGGACCTGGTCAATGAGGCTGTGCAATTAAGCCTTGTTGAGGATGCCGAGGACCTTGCTGCTTTCGAAGACAGGGTGAACGAGCCCAGCTTGCCGTATGAAGACGTCGTTAAAGATCTGAAACGACGTGGAAAAATATAAGGTATCGATTAAGCGTTCTGCGGTGAAGGAAATTGAAGCCATACCGCAAAAGAAAGAACGGCAACGCATAATCCGTCGCATTGGCCAACTGGCTAATGATCCACGCCCGCCAGCTTCAAAGAAGCTATCCGGTCATGATAAATATCGGATACGCCAAGGTTCTTATCGTATTGTATACAGCATTGAAGGTAATGAGCTTGTCGTCGTTGTAGTGAAGGTGGGTCATCGGAAGGATGTTTACCGTGGCGCCCTCTAACAACTCAGCCCAGTCCGACGCGCTGACGAGCGCGGCTGGCTTCAGCCGTTATACTTCTCTGAAGATATCACCTTGTAATTAATTCAGAATAAACTTACCTTGCTCTGTACACAGAATGTACATACACATGGCCCATGGAGTATGAATGGGACCCAGGGAAGGCTGCAAAGAATCTACGAAAACACAACGTAGATTTCGCTGATGCAGTAATCGCCCTTGAAGATGAAAATGCGCTCACTATCGAGGATCCCGATCATAACGAGCGCCGATTCAAGACGCTGGGGATGGGTCCTTCTCTAAACATCCTGTTTGTGGTTCATTGCGAACGTACAGGGAACCGCATACGGATTATTCCCGCCTGAAAGTCTGATAGGAAAGAAACCGAGCAGTATTTCCAGGGGTTAAGCCATGAGTGAAGATTTTAGTAAAGGGAAACCGGGCCCGGTTATTAAGCCCGATCCAAACAAGGTGCGTATTACCATCCGCCTGGATGCCGATATCATTGAGCATTTCAAAAAGATCGTGCATAAGTCAGGTGGGGGCAATTATCAAACGTTGATTAATGATGCTCTGAGAGAACAAATTAAGGCGCATGATAAAGGCCTTGAAAATGCACTCCGAAAAGTGATACGGGAAGAACTGAAGAAAACAGGATAAGAGGTATAAAAATCGCCTCCAGATCGACGCGGCTACGCCGCGCGATCGAGGCGAACCGTTAGGCATTTTCAGGACACACAATGGCTGATTGCTGCAATGACAAGGCTTGCGAGATCGAGGCGCTTCATAGTCGCCAGAGCTCGGTGCTTAAGATAGTGCTTGGCATTAACGCTGTGATGTTCGTAGTAGAACTCACAGCGGGGTTGCTCGCCAGCTCTGTCTCGCTGGTCGCAGATTCGCTGGACATGCTGGGTGACGCTCTGGTGTACGGCTTCAGCCTCTACGTTGTCGCTCGTGGTGCGAGAATGAAGGCTTACAATCACATCATGTCGTTCGCTATCGCTTACTCTGACTCTCCTTACGTCGCGCCCCATATGTAAACGTTATGTGGCGTGAAAAACATATTTTCAAGATTCTATTTGTTGAATTCGCATCTATCAGTGCGTTCAGGTGACGTCCGGCCCACAATCTGCGCTGGCCACACCTGAACGCAGATGTCATGCATAACTAACCTTGCGTAGATGAGGTGTTCATGCGCAGAAATTCCATGATGAGTAATCGTGTAGGTAATAATTCAGGATTCATATGGATCTGACTCGATTGATTCGTCAATTTTGCGTCAAATCCATCGAGTCTGACCCACTGCGCTGAAAACCGTGCGAGTGACGCGCGTTCGGGCTGCAACGGCCTTCATAACGGCGGCTGAGACGGGGCGTTATGCTTCCCTGCGCCAGGTCCTGTGTCGGGATTTGAGTCATCCAAGCGGAGGTTTCCGTGCGGGGGCTGGACCCGGTTACGGTGATTACCGTGTTGAGTATCCCTTGTTTATTTAAGGGTTTGCGATAGCAGGGGATATCCGCAGCTGCCGGAGTTTGCAGCCTGGCGCCAGGCAGTTCCCAGACAGGCTGCAAGCTCCGCCGGGCGCGCAGCCAACAATGCAGAATCACCCTTTATACATTTTGGCGTGCTTGTCCGGTCCGGTGCAGTCAGGCCGTGCCAGATGCTGCAGTCCCTCGATCAGGGCCTTATTTACCGGTAACGGACGCAAGTATTTTGAAGTAAAGTCCACTACAGACGTTGTCGGCCAGAAGCGTTATCATTGAAAAGCAGCATCCACCTTAATTGCGACAGGAATAGTTAAATGAGTAAAGGCACAGTAAAGTGGTTCAACGCAGACAAGGGATATGGTTTTATCACACCGGAAGACGGTGGGAAAGATCTCTTCGTGCATCATTCAGAAATCAAGAGCGGGGGCGGCTATGCATCCCTCAATGAAGGTCAGACTGTAGAGTATGAGGTAGGCCAGGGACAGAAGGGTCCATGTGCCAACAAGGTTGTGCCACTGTAATTTGAATTGAGACCTGGCGGTCAAGTGTCGGTACATAACAACGCGCATTACACTGACGCTTGACCGCTTGCTCACCCACAGAATCATTGTCACATGCGCCTGTCTGTCATGCGGACATCCAGTGACGCTAATTGCACGTGACTGTCAAGGCGGTTACTCCGCACACAACACGCTTGCATGTGCAGCCTGTCATGAACAGCCTGTACATACGTGTTCACAACTGCTCGATATTCGACGCAAACCCAAGGGCACGTTGATTGGGTCATGTCGTAAACACCGCTTCCTCCGCTGTTGCTCCATGCTCGCCCGGGCGCCTCTGCTGAACACCAGGCGCCGGTATCGTGCTTCACTGCAGTCGTCGTCAATGACGACCTGACCAGAGGTTCCCCATGATCAATCCTGCACTGTACAGGCAAATCTACGGTCTTCTGGCGTGGCTTGCGCTGGTCTTCGCGGCCGCTGCAAGCGGTGGTCTCGCTTCCGCAACTGCCGGTGACTTTTATTCACAACTGATCCGCCCCGCATGGGCGCCGCCCGCAGGGCTGTTCGCCCCGGTGTGGAGCCTGCTCTACCTGTCCATGGGCATTGCTGCATGGCTGGTCTGGCGGGCTGAAGGCTTCCGGGGTGCGCGGATCGCGCTCTGGCTGTTCATCATCCAGCTGGCCGCGAATTCGCTCTGGACCTGGCTGTTTTTCGCCTGGCGCAAGGGCGCGCTGGCATTTGCCGAAATCATTCTGCTCTGGGTGCTTATCCTCGGCACGATCATCGCCTTCTGGCGCGTGCGCCCGCTTGCCGGAATCCTGCTGCTTCCGTACCTGGCCTGGGTGAGCTTTGCCGCGCTGCTGACCCTCGCCATCTGGAGGCTCAACCCGATGCTGCTTGCCTGATATCCGGGTCGATGGCAGCGGCCCCGGATCGTGTCCTGCCGGGGCGGCCTGATGGGCCGGTCCGTGTACCTTACGATTGCTGCAGGGATAGAGTAATCTTCCTGCGCGATGCGCCCACCTGCCGGGCATGTAGACATGCCAAATGAAAGCTATCAACGCGGTCCTGATTCCGGCGGTGCTGACCGGCTTGCTGCCGGGCCGGCGCGGTCGTGCTGTTTCCGTGCTGCGAACTGCTGCGACCGGGAGCAGCCTGAACCGGGTAGCATGTACGTGAAAGGCGGAAATGTACTGCTGTTTCAGCCTGTTCACGCGGGGATCATCGTCGTGCTGCTGCTGTCAGCCCTGCTGGGCGGTTGTGCTGGCGGCCCGGTCCTGCGGCATGCCGAAAGCCTGACTGTCGTGCGGGCAACCGTCGAGTATGTCGACGACAACAACCTCGTGGTTGACGCGCGATTCCAGCCCAGGCACATCGTCCTGGTGTTTCCCTATGTCCCCGGGCAGATATTCGGCAGTCCCGGCAGCGAGTTGCTGTTCACCCAGCTGCTCACCCCCCGGAGCGAGCTGCAGCTGGCGCTTGAAAATGCCCTGCCGGGTCTGCAGGACGGGGCGACCCGCCTGCAGACGGTTGCGGAAACGGCCGGGCTGACCATCAGGCCGGCCCAAACCCGGTTTGCGAGGATAGGCACCTTTCCCTTTGATGCAAAAACGCTCGAACCGCTGGGTGAAGGTGGCTTTACAGACGGCAGCACCCGGGAGCACCTGATTCTCATGTATTTCGACAGGCCCTGTGTCCTGTCGGGTACCCTGTATATTGACCAGGACGAGTATGTTCACGACATCACCATTCCCGCCGCGGGCTTTCATTTCCTGCGCGTGCAGCAACAGGGCGCAGGACGCCATCTGCTGAGCCGGGCGGAAGTCACTTCCGGTATCGTGTTTTCCATACGCCTGCAGCACCTGCAACAGACATGAGGCAGATCCACCCCTGCCATTGCCCGGCATCATTGAACCGTGCCACGAGTTATGCGATTAATGTGCCGCAAGGACCAGGATTCAGCGGCGCGGCATGCAGGATCAGGCATCGACCGTTCCTTGCAGGTCCGGTATTACGCACAGGCAGGGGATGACACACATGCAATTCAGCGATTTGATCTCGTTTGCAGGTTACGCCGTCGAGGCGGTCGGCGTGCTGGTGATCATTCTCGGCTCGTGCGTGTCCACGGCGACTTTCCTGCGCACATTTCGCCGGCTGGAGGAAGGGGTGGCATACCGGAGCTACCGGCGGCAGCTGGGGCGTTCCATTATCCTCGGGCTGGAGTTTCTCATCGCCGGGGATATCATCCGCACCGTCGTGGTCGCCGACACCCTGGAGAACATCGCCATTCTCGGCCTGATCATCCTGATCCGTTCTTTCCTGAGCGTGACGCTGCACCTCGAGGTGGAAGGCCGCTGGCCGTGGCAGAGCGAGAAGAGCAATCCGCCATAACAGTGAATCTCCCGCTGGCATCGCCATGCGTACCCGGTCGTTTTCATCGGCAACTTTCCGCTGCCAGCGTTGAACCGCAAGCATTGCCGTCGTCGCGGCCGTAGGCGCAAATGTCCATGAACGCACCGCCGCAACAGGATCCCGTTAGCCCGTCATCGGGCATGCGCAGTCTGCGCGCCTTGCCCGGCAGTATCTGGGCGCTGGGTTGCGTCTCGCTGCTGATGGATATTTCCTCGGAGCTGATCCACAGCCTGCTGCCGGTGTTCATGAGCAGCGTGCTGGGTGCCTCCATGCTGACGATCGGCATGATCGAGGGCATCGCCGAGGCGGCGGCCTCGGCCACCCGGGTATTCTCCGGTGCGCTCAGCGATTACCTCGGCAGGCGCAAGTTGCTGCTTGTTCTTGGCTACGGGCTGGCTGCGATTACCAAGCCGGTATTCCCGCTGGCGACAACGATCGGCTGGGTGTTTGCGGCCCGCTTTGTCGACCGCATCGGCAAGGGGATTCGCGGTGCGCCGCGCGATGCGCTGGTCGCGGATATCGTGCCGTCACGCCTGCGCGGGGCGGCCTATGGCCTGCGCCAGGCGCTCGATACGCTGGGTGCGTTCATCGGGCCGTTACTGGCCGTGCTGTTCATGATCTGGCTGGCGGGCGATATCAAGGCGGTGTTGTGGCTTGCGGTGATCCCGGCAGTGCTGGCCGTCGCGGTGCTGGTGCTCGCCGTGCGCGAACCCGCGGCCGCGCCGCGCGAAGCCCCGGTGCGTAACGGCCTGTCACTGGTCGCCGTACGGCAGCTGTCGCTGCGCTACTGGCTGGTGGTCGCGCTCGGCGCGGTGTTTACCCTGGCCCGTTTCAGCGAGGCTTTCCTGATCCTGCGCGCGCAGGATGTCGGGCTGGCCATAGGCTATGTGCCGCTGATCATGGTCGTCATGAATGCCGTCTATGCCGCGTTCGCCTATCCCGCCGGTGCCGCTGCCGATGCCCTGGCACCGCGCACGCTGCTCGTGTCCGGGCTTGTCGTTTTGATTGCCGCCGACGCGGTGCTGGCACTGGCGGCGTCGCCCGTGCAGGCCTTCATCGGCGCGGCGTTGTGGGGGCTGCACATGGCCTTCACGCAGGGCCTGCTTTCCAAGCTGGTGGCCGACACCGCGCCGGACGGACTGCGCGGCACGGCGTTCGGTATTTTCAACCTCGTCAGCGGCGGTGCGCTGCTGCTGGCGAGCCTGATCGCGGGCCTGTTATGGAACGTGTACGGTGCCGCGGCCACGTTTGTCGCAGGCGCGGCATTTGCCGGCGCGGCGGCGGCAGGTTTGTTGCTGTACCGCCCCGGCACGCATGCCGGGCACAGTGCTGGCGCAAGCGATCAGGGCGGCCGGCAATGACCGGCGAAATCACCACCACGCGGCGGGTGGGCAGGTTCGTGATCTACACTACAAATCTCGCGCGCAGACGCAAAGGCGCGCAGAAAGGCGGTAAGATGCCCGCTACAGATCACACCGGGTGCACAGAGAAATCATACTTTAGTTCCATGTGGCCCGGGTCGGGCGTAGCGAAACCCGGGACAATGACATGCCACCATACAGATGTAGAATTCTGCTGCCGGTTTTCAGATCGATTGCCGGCCGGTACTATTCAAGAGGGGCTTCGGCAGTCATTCGATTACACCGTCAGGGATTATCACCATGAAACAACTGGACGAGGCTGAACTGGACTTCATCGACAGGCGCCGCCGGTTGATTCGCTGGTGGCCGCCGGTGCTCCTGTTCATGCTGCTCCTGCTGGCGGGCACCTGGCTGTTCCTGTTCCTGAAACATCCTGCGCTGGCGAATGCCTCCTTCGTTATCGATGCCGTCAGTGCCGGCACGCTGTCCGCCGATATCATGCGACTCTCGGCCGTGTTTCTCCCCATCATGACCAGCGTGCTGTTTTTCGTCCTCGCCGTCATGCTGCTGTTCCTGCACCAGAGTATCAGGAACGAACGGCGCTACCAGTCCATCATACGGAACCTGCGTCAGCCTGCGGCCGGCGCCGGTGCGGTAGATAGTATTGCGGTCAATAAATGATGCGTGGCAAAACGGTGGTGCTGGTAGTACTCGGGCTGTCTGCGCTGCTTGCCGGGTTGCTGGATCCGCTGTTCGGCGCCCCGGACAGCGGCTTCATGTGGTTTAACCTGGCGCTGTCGCTGTTCTGTGCAATCCTGGTGTTTACCTGGTATTACATCGATTCGGACGAACAAGCATACCGGCGCACGCCGCTGCTGAACGCGATGGTCGTGGCCGCGGGAGCCTTCGCCATTCCCTGGTACCTGTTCCGTTCCAGGGGCGCGCGGCGCGGGCTGCGTGCATTCGGGCTGTTCCTGCTGGCGTCGATGGCGTGGCTGGTGCTGGCCGCTGCGGGAATGGAGATCGGCGAGCGCCTGTTCGGGTGATTGGCCGGCATCTCGCGCTACACTGTAACGCGCATTGCGCGCCGGCCGGAACAACGGGAACCTGTCATGAGCTTCGATGAAACGACCGACCGCATGAACTGGAAGGACGAGTGGTCCTGGCTGGTCATGGCGGGGCTGTCCGGGCTGCTGCAATGGCTGCTGTTCAGGCACTTCGGCACCTTCGCTTCAGCCAACCAGATCGTGGTGCTGGCTGTTACCCTGCTGGCTTTCTATCTGCTGGGCGTACTGGTCAGAATACAGAATGTCCGGGGCAGAGTATTGACAGGCAGTAAGGCATTTCCCGAACGGGTCCTGAAATGGGTGTTTCCCTTGCCGGGCTTCCTGATCGGGCTGGCACTGATCATCGTTTAGCACCATGAAACGCCCGCTGCAAAGTGACATCGAAAGACCGATCTACCGTCTGGCCGGGTGGTGTGGCATCCTGTTGCTGGCCGCCTTTGTCGTGCCTCGCTTCGTGCCGCCTGATGAAGGCTTCGCGGCCGCGGCGACCGCCTCGCTGGTGTTCCTTGCCATGCTGCTGTTCACGACCCTGCTGGCGCTCTACCTGCTGGCACGGACCATCCACGCGTTCGACGTGCTGTCAGCGCCGGCCCGCGTCTGCGGCATCGCGCCGGCGCTGATCATGCTCGCCTGGCTGGCCGGGGTGTTGCTGTTCCTGGGCTACTGACGCTGTGTGCCAGGAAATAGCAGAGGCGCTTGCTATGCATGGCCTGTGTCACGATCACCTGCACTCAATATAATAGCCACGGAAGCACACGGAATAACACGGAAAAATGGCTCTTCCCCTGATTGAGTGTGTTACACATCAATTCAGACGAGACGTATTGCTTCTGGTTGCAAGGTTTTTGGCCGAATGAATTCGGCCCTACAGTAGGGTCGAATTCATTCGACCAGCAGTGTTTCATCATGCCCTGTAGGGTCGAATTCATTCGACCAGCGGTGTTTCATCCGGGCAGCCATCCTGCAGTGATATCCGTAGATAAAGGATGACGATCGGGTAACCGTGGTGATGCACCAGACTTGATGGTGCAGGGAATGACGCCCCCTGCGCAATGCGTCGCAGGACATGGCGACCTCCCTGTCTCCTGTAGGGCCGAATTCATTCGACCATTCACGAATCGGCTGTTGGCCGAATGAATTCGTATATGGTCTCCTCCCATTTTGCAAGACGCTGTAGCCTTAATAACAGGGACAGGGTTGCTTTCGTATATCCGGCCTGTTGATGGGGAGCAATGCCCCTGGCCTCGATGAAATGCGTGCGTATCGTCCTAATCGGCCCTTCGGCCTCTGTGGGCCTCCGAATTTAGCAGGTTTTCAATACGCCGGTCTGACCTGTGATGTCATCTTGGGCTACAAAATCTTCGCAATCGTTGGCAGGCTCCTCTGTTAACTTATATTCAGTTCTTTCACTACCTGGTTACCGGGCCTGATAGACCGTGTTGTTGGCCAGTATGGCCCAGCCAATCCGGGCCAGCTTGTTGGCCAGCGCCACAACGGCTTTGTTAAAACCCCGGGCGGCGCGGGTCTTGTTAATCCAGCGACTCAGCGCGTCCACCTTGTTGGCCGCCTGAATAACCACTGCGCGGGCGCCATGGATCAACAGGCTGCGTAAATACCGGTCACCGCGTTTGCTGATGCCCATCAATACGTTCTTGCCACCACTGCTGTGTTGCCTGGGCACTATCCCCAGCGATGCCGATACATCCCGGCCACGCCGGTAGGCCTTGCCGTTGCCAACAGCACTATAGTAGGCACTCGATATAATCGGCCCGTACCCGGGTATCGTTTGCAACCGCTGGCAGGCATCATCGTGCTTGCTATGGACCTCAAGTGTCTGGGTATAGGCCTCGATATGGGCATCAAGCTCCGTCAATTGCTGATAACCCTGGGATAGCAGGCGGCGGAAAAAATCACTCAGCCCATTCTCGCCATCTTCCAGTATCTCGGGAATGCGCTTGCGCAACACATTGACTCCCCGGGAGAAAACAATCCCGTACTCACCCAACAATCCGCGCAACTGATTACACAACGCGGTACGATCCTGCAGGCGTCGTTCTCGCA
>JBATJF010000047.1:0-3799 GCA_049668345.1 Gammaproteobacteria bacterium | reverse complement strand
ATTCAGGATCGGCGCGATCGGCTTGCTGCCGCTTTCGGAGATCAGCGCTTCCAGCTGCAGGACGGCCGTGCGCGGCGCATACAGCGTATCGAGTTCGGCCGCGAGGCGCCGGTACTGCCCCGCCAGTTTCGACAGGCCTTGCCTGGCGGCATAATCACGCACCCGCTGCGGATCGCTGGCATCCGGAAGGCCGTGCAGCTTCACGCGTAACGTCTGGAAATCCGGATCGGCATCGGCGATCTCGATCGCGAGCTGGCGCACGGTGACGGCAGTGGGCGGTTCCGTGCCGACAGGCAGCAGGCGCGCGGCCTCGCGCAGCAGCAGGTAGCGCGCCGGATCCAGCCAGTCCGGATCCTGCACCATGGCCAGCAGCAACAGGCGGGCCGCGGCGCGCTCGTCCTCGACCTGCAGGGCACCGCGATAAAAGCGGGCCTGTCGGAATACCCAGCCATCGTCGTTCAGGATCAGAAACTGCTCCAGCAGCACCTGTCGCAGCACGTCGAGCTGCGGATAGGCACCAACGAACTTCAAGGTATTCAGGTCTGTCAGCAGGTTGGCGATCAGATAGCCCTGTTCGCGAATGGCACGGGTACGCGCATTCCACTCGCCATGCTGCACACCACCGCCGTGCTCGACGCAGGCGCCCTCTTTCGGCGGCAAGATACTGCCGTCGAAGCAGAACCAGCGGATGCGCTCGAACGGACCGCGCGAGGCCGCTTTCATCTGGCTGATCCAGTTCCGCATCTGCTGCAGGTCGGGTACGGCCGGAGTGGCGTCGGCCGCGACCGGGAGCGAGGCAAACACACATACTGCCAGCACCAGCGCCGGCAGCAGACGACGGGGAGAAAGATGAGATTGTATATACAGGATTGGCATATTCAGGGGACCGGCCGCCACGACAGTGCCGGGCAGGCTCGCGGTCAGACGATGATAAAACCGGTGTCAGGCGTAATATCGAAACAATGCTGTCGCATCACTCGTACTATATACGACACTTTAGCGGGTCGCGCCGTGCAGTTGCAAACACACGCCCGGTGGCGGACGGCCGGAGTTAGCGAAACCGACGACCCGACCCGTCACCCCCGGCGGCAATTCTTGGATTTACATGGATAATTCCAGCGTTACGCGCGGGAAACGAAAACGCCTTTGGCCCGGGAAGCACCCGATAGGGCATGCGGATGTGACGCAAACCATTACGCACTGGCCTGGCCTTCCCGGAGGGGTCATTTGACCTCTTCGAAGTAGTCATACTCATATTTCACATCGTAACTGCCATCCCCGTCCGAATCATATTCAGCGGAAACCAGTTTTCCCATATGGAATCTCTGGCGTTTTTTACGCCGGTCCCGGCCTTCGCCGAGGATCATGACCTCTTCGAGATTGCCGTACCTGAACGTGGCCCTGAGATCCGTAACCCCGTCCTGGTTCAGATCCGACGTCTGGAAACCCGCCTGGCCGTCCACATAGGTGTAGCTTGTTTCATAGACTCCGTCGAAATCGTCATCGTGTTCGGCAGCTTTCACCAGGCCGCGGCGATCGTAGTGATAGACAAGATCGGTTCTGGCGTCGAAATTCCTGTCGACTTCCGACCTGCTCATCCGCCTGTCCCGGTAAATCCACTTCTGATCCGGCACACCGTCGCCGTTTATATCGATACCTTCCTCGGTAACCGGTGTGTTATACGCCCAGAACACTACACCACCGCCAACTACCAGACCGGCGATGAATCCGGCAATACCACTGGCCGGCTTGCGGGCTGCCGTTGCTGATTCCTGTTCGATCTGGATCGTCTCCCAGTCCCTGATTATCTGCCGCGCCCGCGGATAATCCGGTTCGTCGACCATGACCCGTACCAGGTTGATCGCCTGCAACTCGCCCACACCGCCCGGCAGGTACTCGCCGTCCACCCTGCCGGTGATGCCTTCCTGCTCCAGCAGGTTAAGGATCATGTGCGCGTCCAGCGCGGTCGCGGCCTCGTAAACGCTTTTCACTTGCCACCCTGCCCGACGCAATCATCGACAAATGGCCCGGCACGGTGTTGCGATCTCATTCGCCCTTCCAGAACACGTGGTAGAGGTCATGTCGCCGGTCGCGCAGGTTTTTCACCGTGCCGTTGTTGCGGGCATCGAGCAGGGTTGCCGGGCGCAGGTCGGCTATCGCCACCATTTCCGTGTTGGGTGTGGTGTCAGCGGCAATGCCGTCACGCGCGAATGGCAGGTCGCACGGGGTCAGGATGCAGCTCTGGGCATACTGGATGTCCATGTTCGCCACATTCGGCAGGTTGCCACAGTTGCCCGCCATGACCACGTACACCTGGTTTTCCACGGCACGCGACTGGCAGCAGTAGCGCACCCGCAGGTAACTCTGGCGCTCGTCGGTGCAGAACGGCACGAACAGTATCTGCGCGCCCTGGTCGGTCAGGTGGCGCGCCAGTTCCGGAAATTCCGCGTCGTAGCAGATCAGCACACCGATCGGCCCGCAATCGGTCTGGATCACATCCAGCTCGCTGCCACCCTCGATATTCCACCACCAGGCCTCGTTCGGCGTAGGATGGATTTTCGCCTGCGTGTGTATGCTGCCGTCGCGCAGGAACACGTAGCAGATGTTTTCCACCCGCCCGTTCGGCATCTGCGTCGGGTGCGAGCCACCGATGATATTGATGTTGTAGCGCAGGGCGAGGTCGCGCATGGCCGCGGTGAACTGCGGGGTATACCGGGTCAGCGCGTCGATGGCCTGCACCGGCGTCAGTTCCTGCGATTCCATGGACAGCAGCTGCAGACTGAAAAGCTCGGGAAAGACCACGAAGTCACCCTTGTAATCGGCGACCACATCGACAAAGTAACGCACGATATCGATGAATTCGTCAAACGACTTCACGCGCCGCTGCTTGTACTGCACGGCGCCGATCCGCACGCAGTCAGGCAGGCGTCCGCCATAGGTCTTTTCCTGTGTCCCGGCCTCCTCCTGCCGGACCTTCGGATTGCGCCAGGCCAGGTGGATGCCATAGCCGAGCGATTGCGTATCCACGTCCAGGTAGTGCGGAATGATACCGATGACTTCAAACCCGTTGCGCAACTGGAAGGACAGCACCGGGTCGCGCTGGGATTTGTCCTTTATGGCATCGATGTAGGCCTCCACCGTGCCGAAGCGCTTGATGCGCCGCGCCAGTGTGGGCAGCCGCCCGGCGAACACGATGCCTTTCAGGCCCAGGTCCTGCGCCAGCCGCTTGCGCGCGTTATACAGGCGCTGCCCGATGCGGTAGCCGCGGAAATCCGGGTCGACGCACACCTCCATACCGTACAGCCACTCGCCCGCCGGGTCGTGGGTGGAGGCATAACCGTTACCGGTGATCGCGCCCCAGGTGTGCGGCTTCATGCATACCTGCTCACTGACCCGCAGGGTGGCGCAGTAGCCGACGATCCGCTCGCCGGCCGTCACCACGAACTGGCCGGCGGGAAAGTGGTTGAGCTGGCCGGTCAGCATCGGTTCCGAATGGCCGTACATGCCGGTGTCGCGATAGACGCGCGAGGACAGCGCGGCGATCTGCGGGATGTCCTCCATCACGGCATTGCGCACCTGCAGCTGGAGTTTCGGGTTCGCGAGCGGACTGGAGGTTTTTTTACTCATATCCCGGGCACCGTGAATTCATGATGTGACTAAAGTAGTGAACGTGGTTTCCGTTTACAAGCGCAGATTGCGCCGAAGCATCACCCGCGCAAGGAACCGCGCCATGGCGATCCTTCCAGGCTCGACATCACCTCAGCTCGGCCAGCAGGCCGTCGATCATGCCCTGCGCCTG